>CBDTVD010000039.1:0-9891 GCA_965363965.1 uncultured bacterium | reverse complement strand
TAACTGGTGCGGTTGGGGTCATACTCAATCGTTTTGATCTCACCCACCACATCATGTTTGTTTCGCTTGAAATCTATGATCCTATACAGGCGCTTGTGCCCGCCGCCCAGGTATCGCATGGTCATGCGGCCCTGATTGTTCCGCCCGCCGCTTTTCTTCAGCGGCGCTGTCAGTGGCTTATAGGGTTTGCTGACTGTGATCTCCTCAAACTTGGGGAGGGTCGCAAACCGGCTGCCCGGGGTCATCGGGCGAAGTTTCTTGAGTGCCATTTATCGGTCTCGGATTATATTGAGTGGATGGTGGGCCGGCTTATTATTGCTTTGCGCAGTTTCCTTTGCTTTGCTGATTATATGCTGGCGTAAAAGTCTATTTTGTCCTCGCCTTTCAGCGTTACTATTGCCTTTTTAAAGCTGGGGGTGGTGCCTTGCTGCACGCTGCGCTTGGTAAAACGGCTGCGCTTCCGCCCGATGTATATCATCGTCCGCACTTGGTCAACCTGCACATCATATACTTTTTCAATCTCAGCGCGGATTTCATCTTTGCTGGCTTTCTTTTCCACTATAAAGGCATACTGCCCCAGTTTTTCTGTCAGGCCAGTAAATTTCTCTGTCAAGAGCGGTTTTTTCAGGATTCCCATTTCAGTTGATTGGTTGCAGGTGCAGTTTATTTAAGTATGGCGTTCAATTGGGCGATTGCAGCCTCAGTAATAATCAGTTTGTCGGCATGCATCACATTATATGTGTTGCTGTGCTCAGCCTCGCAAACCTCGGCACTGCTCAGGTTGCGGATGCTTTTATAAACGTTTTCATCATGGCCCTGCAGCAGCACAAGCGTTTTCAGGCTGCTTATTTCCAGCGCTTTCAGCAAGTCGAGATACTGCCGCGTTTTCGGCTGGGTATAGTTGAAATCCTCCAGGATGATGATGTTGTCGGCCTTGGCTTTATACGCAAAAGCTGATTTCCGCGCCAGTTGCTTCACTTTCACATTCAGCTTGCTGTTATACTCGCGCGGCTGCGGGCCGAAAATTCGGCCGCCGCCATGGTAAAGCGGGTTTTTGATGTCGCCTTTCCGGCTTCCGCCTGTGCCCTTTTGCTTGTGCAGCTTGCGGGTTGACCCTGCAATCTCATTCCGCTGTTTGGTTTTGCTGGTGCCCTGCCGCCTGTTGTTCAGGTGCAGCTTTACATCCAGATATATAACGTGGTCATTCGGCTCTATGCCGAACACTTCATCGTCCAGTTCCACGCTGCGGCCTGTCTTCTGGCCTGCCGAGCTATAAACGTCGAGTTTCATTATCCTAAAATGATTTTTTGGGTGGTGAAAGGCTTAAGCGCAGATTTATTTTTTAATCGTGAAATTTCTCAATGACCACGTAAGCACCTTTTTTGCCAGGGACCGCGCCGCGCAGCAGCACCAAGTTCTGCTCCACTATCACGCGTGCCACCTGCAGGTTGGTGATTTTTACGGTTGCCCCGCCTGTGCGGCCTGCCATCCGCTGGCCTTTGAATACTCGGCTCGGAAAACTCGATGCACCCATAGAACCTGGCGCACGCAGCCTGTTGTGCTGCCCGTGCGTCTGGCCACCCACACCCGAAAAGTTGTGGCGCTTTACTACACCCTGAAATCCTTTCCCGATGCTGGTGCCGGTTACATCCACAAACTCACCTTCTTTAAAAAGGTCAGCTTTAATCAAGTCCCCGGCTTTCACCTCGGTTTCAAAATACTTGATTTCGTGGACTATCTTTTTCGGCGTTGTGCCTGCCTTGGCAAAGTGCCCTTTCAGCGGCTTGGTGGTGCTTTTTTCCTTTTTCTCATCAAAACCAAACTGCACAGCCTCATAGCCGTCAATTTCTTTGGTCTTGATTTGCGTTACCACGCATGGGCCTGCCTGCACAACCGTGCAAGGGATGTTGCGGCCATTCGCATCAAAGATGCTGGTCATGCCGAGTTTTTTTCCAATAATGCCTGACATAGCTTTTGCTTATCGCCTATTGTGTTGATGGAACGGTGAAAAAGGGGGGTTATGCTTTGATTTCTACGTCAACACCACTGGGCAGCTCAAGGCGCATCAGGGCATCAACGGTTTTGCTTGAATTGGAATAAATGTCAATCAGGCGTTTGTGGGCACACAGCTCAAACTGCTCCCGGCTCTCCTTGTTGACGTGCGGGCTGCGCAGCACCGTGTATATCTTTTTATCCGTGGGCAGGGGGATGGGGCCGCTGACTACAGCGCCCGTTTGCCGGACTGTTTTCACAATCTTTTCTGCCGACTTATCAACAAGATGATGATCGTAGCTTTTAAGCTTGATTCGGATTTTCTGATTCATCCAGATGCTGGTTGCCTATTTGTAAAATTCCCGCACTGCTGGGCGGCCCTCGATTGGGCCTTCCCGTTTGGGAGGCGCAAAATTAATGCACCGCCACCGCTCCATCAGCATTTATTCTCAATTTTTTTCAGCAGCCACTCAGCCTCAAAAAAAAAAGGGTGCCCAATGCAGGCACCCTTCCTTTGGTTTTTTTGATTTTCTCTGTGCAGGCTCACCCTTGGTTGGGGGGGCAGCATAATAGGGCCCTACCCCAGGGCTTGCGCACCGCTCACAATCTCCAGAATTTCTTTGGTGATTGATGCCTGCCGCTCTTTGTTATACTGCAGCTTCAGTTCCCTTATCAGGTCCTCGGCATTTTCGGTTGCCTTTTCCATCGCCGTCATGCGTGCCCCATGCTCGCTGGCATTGCTGTCCAGCAGGGCCTTATAAAGCGACACTTTCAGCGATTGCGGAATCAGCTTGCCGATTAATTCTTCCTGATTAGGCTCGAAAATGTAGTCCGTGGGTGCAGCTTTTCCGCCGTCCTCACTGGCCACCACGGGCAGAAACTGTTCAACAGTCGGCAGATATACCGCTGCGTTCTTAAACTGATTATAAACCAGCGATATCCGGTCATATTTCCCGCTTAAAAACTCTGCTATCAGGTAATTGCCTATTCCAACAGCTTCTTCCCAGGTCAGCGACCCGAATATGGTGGTGTTTTCGTGCACCACGCCATACTTCGACTTCCTGAAAAAATCCCTGCCCTTTTTGCCGATAGCAGCAATTTCAACCCCCTGGCTTGCCACCAGTTCCCCATAGGCTTCTTGGCTGTGCCTGATGGCTTCTTTTATCAGGCTGGCATTAAAACTGCCGGCAAGGCCGCGGTCACTGGTAATCACCACCATCAGCACCCTGTTGGCAGGCCGCTGGGCGAAAAATTTCGCTGCCTCCTCCCCTTCACTGCTGTTGCTCAGGTTGGCGATTAATCCGTGCAGTTTTACCGCATACGGGCGCATTTGCTGGATGCGCTGCTGCGCTTTCCGCAGCTTGGCAGCCGATACCACCTTCATGGCACGGGTAATCTGCTGTGTGTTCTTTACAGAGATTATCCGGTTTCTTACTTCCTTTAAACTTCCCATCAGGCGTTTTTATAACCTGCAGCCAGGTCCTTGGCGATTGTTTCCAGTTTGTTCTGGATTTCATCGTTCAGCACACCTTTGCGCAGTTGCTCCAGCGTGTCTTTGGCAGTTGCATCCAGCCTGTCGAAAAAGTCCTGCTCAAATTGGCGAACCTTGTTCAGCGGCACATTCGCCAGCAGCCCCTTTGTACCGAGGTAAATAATGGCGATTTGCTTTTCTACTGCCACTGGTGAAAACTGGGCCTGCTTCAGCACTTCCACGTTCCGCGATCCTTTTTCAAGCACCGCTTTGGTGGCTGCATCCAGGTCACTGCCAAACTTGCTGAACGCTTCCAGTTCGCGATACTGCGCCTGGTCGAGCTTCAGCGTGCCTGCCACCTTTTTCATCGCCTTGATCTGGGCATTTCCCCCAACTCGTGATACGCTGATGCCCACATTGATGGCGGGGCGCACACCGCTGTTAAACAGGTCGCTTTCCAAAAATATCTGGCCATCGGTAATCGAAATTACGTTGGTGGGGATATAAGCCGATACGTCACCTGCCTGTGTCTCAATGATGGGCAGGGCCGTCAGGCTTCCGCCGCCTTTCACCATGCCGCGCATGCTCTCTGGCAGGTCGTTCATGTTCTGGGCAATGTCATCATTGTTGATCACTTTGCAGGCACGCTCCAGCAGGCGGCTGTGCAGATAAAACACATCACCTGGATATGCCTCGCGCCCTGGCGGACGGCGCAGCAGCAGCGATACCTCGCGATATGCCACTGCCTGCTTGCTCAAATCATCATATACAATCAGTGCAGGAAAGCCCCGATCGCGGAAAAACTCCCCGATTGCGCAGCCTGCAAACGGTGCAAAAAACTGAAGCGGAGCAGGATCGCTTGCACCAGCCAGCACCACAACTGTGTAATCCATGGCGCCGCGATCTTCCAGCGTCTTGACAATGTTGGCCACTGTTGATGCTTTCTGCCCGCTGGCTACATAGATGCAAAACACAGGCTTGCCAGCCAGAAAATTCTCGCGCTGGTTGATGATCGCATCCAGGGCGACCGTGGTCTTGCCCGTCTGCCTGTCACCAATAATCAGTTCCCGCTGGCCACGGCCGATGGGGATCATAGCATCAATTGCCTTGATTCCCGTTTGAAGCGGCTCAGTAACTGGCTGCCTGAAAATTACTCCAGGCGCTTTGCGCTCCAGCGGCATCTCATAAGATGGCCCCTGCAGGGCACCTTTGCCATCCACGGGCTCGCCGAGCGTATTCACCACTCGGCCGACCATGCTGTCTGCCACCTGGATGCTCGCAATTCGGCCAGTCCTCCGCACAGTCGAGCCTTCTTTTATGCCTTCTGTAGAGCCCAGCAATACTGCACCTACATTGTCTTCCTCAAGGTTGAGGACGATGCCGCGTGTGCCGTTGTCAAACTCTATCAGCTCTCCCGCTTTGACGGCGTTCAGGCCGAAAAGTCGAGCAATGCCATCACCGACTTGCAACACGGTGCCTACCTCATGGAGTTCTGCCTCGCTGCGAAAGTCGCTCAGCTCCTGCCTTAGTATTTCGGATACTTCATCCGGACGTACTTGTATCATTTATGCTTTTTCTTTTTTTCTTTTTTCTGTTGATTATTTTGGGTGCAGTACTCAGTTTGCACTGGTCAGCTGCTTGCGCAAATGCCGCAATTGGGTGGATACCGATGCATCTATCACCTTGTCTTCATACCTGACGACAAAGCCGCCGAGCAGGGCAGGTTCCATCACAGCGTTCATGTATACTTTTTTGCCCGTTTTCTGCTCCACCATCATTCTGATTTCGTCCAGCAGGCGCGCATCCAATTCCACGGCCGTTTTCACCTCTGCCAGAACGATGTTGTTCAGCCGGCGATACATTTCCTCAAACTGCTCAAATATCATGGGCAGTATGGCTTCCCTGCGTTTCCGCAGCACAATTTTGATAAAATGCATCACCATCGGCGATAGCTGCCCGCTGAGAACTTTGTCCACCACCGTGTTTTTTACTGAGGTGCTGATCACTGGGCTTTCAAGCATCCGTGCAAATGGCCGATTTCCCTTCATCATCTCCAGCATCCCCCGCACATCGGCGTGCACAGCCTCCACCTCATTGCGTTCTTTGGCCAGCTCGAACAAACTGCGCGCGTATCTGGACGCGACTCTGATTTCTGCCACGGCTGCCCTTAGTTCTGACGGATTTGGTCAAGTGAACTTTCGGCCAGCATCTCCTGGGCATTGCCCTGGCTCAGCTCTCGCCGCAGGATGCGCTGTGCACCTTCCACGGCCAATTTGGCTACCTCATCTCGCAGTTCTGCCATGGCGGCATTCTTTTGTGCGTTGATTTGCTCATTGGCCTGTGCCAGAATGCGCTTTCCTTCGGCCTGGGCCTTGTTCTGCGCTTCACTCACAATTTTGTCCTTTATCTCCCGTGCTTCACGGATGATTTTTTCGCCGTTGATGCGCGCTTCCTGCATCATGGCCTCATTGGCCGTTTTCAGGTTCGCCATTTCCAGCCGAGCCTTTTTGGCTTCGTCAAGTGCAGTGGTGATGCTTTGCTCTCGGCTCTTCAGCCCGTCCATGATGGGTTTCCACGCAAACCGGCGGAGAACCACCAGCAGCAGAACGAAGAATAGCAGTGTCCAAAACATCAGCCCGATGTTCGGGGTGATCAGGACGTTATTTATGCTGATGTACATAAGGTTAATTTTTTATGATGGGCAGTTTGATGATCGGCCAGCCGGGCCGAAATTTTTTTTTGGGGGTTTTGGGGTAAGGGGGGGTGCTTGCAGCAGATTGATTATTAAGGGGGGATAAAGATAAGCAGGCCCCTGAAAGCGGGCCCTGCACCAACCGTGCAGGGCGCTGTGCTGTCAGGTTTTTTGCGTTTCGCCCTGGCTTATTTGTTGGCCAGGATGATGCCTACAACCACACCGAAAAGGGCAACACCCTCAATCAGTACCGATGCAAGAATCATGGCTCCGCGGATTTTGCCGTCAGCCTCTGGCTGGCGGGCAATGCCCTCAGTTGCTTTTCCGGCAATCATGCCGATTCCGATGCCTGCGCCAAGTGCGCTGAGGCCTGCGGCAAGGCCTGCGCCGATGCCCCACATTTGCGATGGTTCCATATATGTAAATTGGTTAAGTTTCTTGTTTTGGGTTTCAGATTTTTTTATGTCAGCTTAGTGATGCTCTGCCTCCGCCACCGCCTGTCCGATGAATATCGCCGTCAGCATGGTGAATACATACGCCTGCAATATGGCCACGAATAGCTCCAGCAGCCCTATCCCTATTAAAAAGATAAGCGACCCCACGCCGACACTCCACCCTGCAATGGCATTTCTGCCCATCTCGCCGAAAACAAATATCAGCGCAATAAGTGAAATGATCAGCACGTGCCCGCCTGTGATGTTGGCAAAAAGCCGCACCATAAGCGCGAAAGGCTTGGTGAATATGCCCAGGAACTCGACTGGTATCAGAATAGGTTTTACAAATCCAGGCACAGGCGGGTTGAAAATGTGGCCCCAATAGGCTTTGTTGGCAACCACAGTAGTGGCGACAAAACTCACCAGCGCCAGGGACAGCGTTACCGAAATGTTTCCTGTAACGTTCCCGCTGAAGGGCATCAGCCCCATCATGTTCAGGAACCAGATAAAGAAAAACAGGGTCAGCAGAAGCGGCATAAATCGCTCATACTTCGGCCCGATGTTGTCGAATGCTATATCCTTTCTGATGAACTCAATAATCGGCTCAAAGAAACTTTGCATTCCTCTCGGTGCCTGGTTGGGCCGCTTTTTATATGCCTTGGCTACGCTTAAAAAAACAATCAGCAGCAGCACAAAGGCAAAGGCTATAAACAGCACATTTTTGCTGATTGAAAAATCCCATATGATGGCATTGGCCGCAATCACATCCTTTATTTTTCCCTCTATTTCTTTTCGCTGGGTGCCATCAGTGGTGGCTTCCAGTTCGTGCTCCAGCTCATGCAGCTGCGGGCCAGCCGCCGGTGATACCAGGTCGCCATGCTTTTCCCAGGTGTGGTCATAGTGGGCGCGGTCAAGATATCCTGCTTCCTCTGCTGCCTCGGTGCTGGCAAATGTTTTGAATGCCCCGACATGCTGGTCATAAAACATTCTCGGCAAATCAACTTTCACATACTCTCCTTCCGGATTTTGCCAAAATTCCCAGCTGTATCCGTCCACCAAATGGTGAAACATGGCCTTCTTAAAATCGAATTGCGCCTCTCCCTCGGCCGTTTTTGGGCCTTCCGATGAAAAAGCGGGGTTAGAAAACCCTGCAACAAACAGCACACAAAGTGCTGATATCCATTTATTTATTTTGCCTGTCAGCATCTCCCTCAGCCTTGCCTGAAAACGGGCGCAAGTTACGCTGAAAATAGCTTACCTCGTATGCCGATGTCAGCAGAAATGCGCCGAGGAACGAAAATGCCGTAATCCACGGGCCGAACTGGTCCACAATCACGGTGAAATAAAGCAGTGCCGCCCCGAACCTGATGGCAATGCTCAGGCCCATGTAAAACAGCCACCGGTTCCAGCCCAGCTGCATCCCGTGGCTCACCAGTATATAGGATACAACTGTCAGCAGATAAAAAAGCCCTGTGCACAGCAGCACGCTTTGCAGCCACACCATTCCGCCCCAGTAATAAATCGGATAACCTGTTATGGCCAGCACAATCAGCAGAAACAGCCCAAGGCCGCCGGCGAATTTCAGCCACTTCATTTCCGGGTAAATGCCTTGATGGTGGCATATAGCGACACAACAATCATCAGGCTGCTGAGGATGACAGTCCACTTGCTGCCGCCATCGCTGTATTTATCATCGAGCCAATGGCCCACCAGCACGCCCACCAGCACCGGCCCCAGAATCTGGAACCCGATGCCCGCATACCGCGCCCACGCCGCACTGCCGCCCTTAAGCTTGCTGTACTCGTCTGAGGACGGCTTCGTCTCTGCTTTCTTTGGGTCTTGCATCTGCTGCGCCGCCATTCATTGTGCAGGCTCCGTTAAATTCGGCCCCAGCCTCCACCACAATCTGCTTGGTGTGGATGTCGCCTTTTATCCTCGCCGTGGGTTTCAGCGTAACCAGCTCAGCTATGTAAACCGAGCCAATGATTTCACCCGATATATCGGCATTCTGGGCATGCACATCACCTTCAATTTTCGATGATTCGCCGGCCACCACCTTGGCCTTGCTGTGCACCTTGCCTATCACCCGCCCATCAATCCTGATGTCGTTGGTTGTGTCCACATCGCCCTTGATTGTGGTGGTGCCGCCGATGATGTTAAACCCCTGCGACAGCGTTTGCGCCTCACCATTTTTGGCGGATACGGGCTTCCCGTTTTTGTTGAATACTGACATTTTGATTTTAGTGAAAGGGGGGCTAATCCGCAAAACTACTCTTTGCCAATCGTTTCACTGTCGCCTTCAATCATAAATTTCAGGCTGCGCAATTCTCGGTCTCTCTCCCGCACCTGCATTTCAAGGCTGTCGGTGCGCAGTTCCATCTCCAGCAGTTTGATGGATAGTTCTCCCTGGCTGGCTGCATTCACAGGCAGTGCCCGGTTCAGCGGGGTAAAGCCCAGCAGCAAAAAACTGATGATAAAGGCCACTACACCCAAAATGCTCACCAAAAAAACGATGTTCATCGGTGTCAGCAGCAGGCTCAGCTTTTCCTCCAGCGTCTTTTCATTATAGATAACGATGTGGTACAGCTTGAAAAATCGCTGTCGCCAGTCCGGCGGAAGGCGCAGTTTCATTGCCCCTTCAGCTCATAAAACCTGATGCCTGCAAGGTTTTCCTGCAATGGCCCAAGTTGATTTCGGAATAAATTTCGATGCAGCAGGTTCGTGTCGGTTATGGCGGCGTGTGTCGCCCCAAGCCGCACAAAACTATCTAAATTATTTTTTACATCCTGCGGCCATACTGTCCACCCCCTCCGGTTGAAATAATAAAGCGATGTATTCATGCTGTGGTCCGTCAGCGTAACAACTCGGGCCTCAGCTGGCAAATTGGGCTCTCGGTGGTTCATCTCTCTGATTGTTTTCAGCTGCGGAAAAGTGCCCTCGCTCCAATCAAAAGCTGCATTGCTCAGCTCTTGCCGCCCATGCAAGGCTGCCACGGAAATCAGCAGCAACAGGATAATGGCCGAAATCCATAGCCCTTTTTTCCCTGTACTGATGGCTGCGATGCTGCCGAGCATAAATGGCACCAGCAGCATTATGCCGTAATAATCATGAATGCTGACAGTGCCCAGGAAAAAAATTAGCACCGCCCCCAGCCCAATGAATTGATAGCCGATTATACGGAGCAAATCACGCCGCGCATTTTCTCGCCTCAGAATCCTGATAACAATCATCATCCCCAAGCCGAGCCATACCCACAAACTCGCATACCTGCTTATGACCAGCACGCCCCAATTCACCAGCGC
>CBDTVD010000038.1:0-9978 GCA_965363965.1 uncultured bacterium | reverse complement strand
AAAGAAACTCATGCCAATCAGGCTCACCAGGCTGATAATGAACATCTCCATTTTCCGCATGCCCAGCCGCTGAAGCAGCAGCAGCAGAAAAGTATCAAGCACAGTGATGCTGACCCCCCAGATCAATGGCAGGCCAAACAGCAGCTTCAGGCCGATGGCCATGCCTACCACCTCTGCCAGGTCGCAAGCTGCAATGGCGATTTCAGCCAGCACCCATAGCACAAAATTCACTCGCTTGGGGTATTGGGCTCGCGATGCCTGCGCTAAATCGAGGCCGACTACCAGCCCCAGCCGAGCACTCAGGCTCTGCAGCAGCAGGGCCATCAGGTTGCTCATCAGCAGCACCCATATCAGGGTATAGCCGAATTGGCTGCCCCCTGCCAGGTCGGTGGCCCAGTTGCCAGGGTCCATGTATCCAACACTCACCAGATAAGCAGGGCCGAAGAATGCCAGCACCCGCGCCAGCCCGCGCTTATGCCCCGTTTCTACCGAGGCATTTACTTCTGACAGAGACTTTTGCGGCCTTTCGCTCCTCACTTTTTCTCCTGGGGTTCAGCTAAGTGGATGTGGCGCGATACTTCAGCACTCAAGTTGATGGGCCGCTCTCCGCCAATGCTGACACTCACTGAGTTATCGTATTCCATGCGCTCCAGCACACAGATGCTGGTGCCCAGGGCGATGCCAACCTTGCCCAGATACTGCAAAAACGCCGAGTTCTGCTCACTGACCCCGACCACATTGGCTGTGCGGCCAATGGCAATGGCCTGCAGGCTGATGGTCGGCAAGCTCATCAGCTGCCCCTCGCTGGTGGGGATTGGGTCGCCATGGGGGTCATGCGTGGGGTGGTTCAGGTAGGCGTCCATTCGCTCAATCAGTTCATCACTCGATACATGCTCCAATTCCTCAGCCATGCCATGCACTTCGTCCCAGTTAAAGCCGAGTGTGCTGACCAGAAAGGTCTCCCAAAGCCTGTGCTTCCTCAGAATTCTTAGGGCGAGTTTGCTGCCTTCGGGGGTCAGCTGTACCCCATGATATCGCTCATGTTCCAGCCATCCCTGGGCCGCCATCCGTTTCAGCATCTCGCTCACGCTGGCTGGCGCACTGCCCAAGCGGTTGGATATTTCGCTGGTGCTGGCACTGGCCCCATCGCCCGCCAGCTGCAGCTGATATACAGCCTTCAGATAATTTTCCTCGGTTTGGCTGGGCATTTCGCGGCAAAGCTACTCAATTTTTTAAGGACATCCGAAATTTTAGATTTTATAGCCCTGCACTTGGCTGGCAATGCCCCCAGCGCGTTTACCTTTGCAGGCCCAATTCAATAAACATATCGGGGTGTGGCGCAGTTGGTAGCGCACTAGCATGGGGTGTTAGGGGCCGTGAGTTCGAGTCTCGCCACTCCGACAGTTTTCAAAAGCACCGCTTGAAGCAATTCGGCGGTGCTTTTTTTGTGCTCGCCCCTCACTTACATTTGCCTGCCGATGGCCCTCAACCCCGAATTGAATGACCGCATCCGCCAGGCGCTCAGCAGCCGAGATGATGTCGAGGAAAGGAAAATGTTCAGCGGAATGGCATTTTTGGTCGATAACAAAATGTGCGTCAACGCCATGAACGATGAAATCATGGTACGCGTGGCCCCAGAGGATTCAGAGGAATTGCTGCAGCGCCCAGGTTGCAGCCGATTCATCATGAATGGAAAGCCCATGAAAGGCTACCTCACCATCAAAGAGTCCGCCCTCACCGATGACCGAGACCTCGACTTTTGGATAGCTCAAGCACTGGCCTTCAACCCAAGAGCCAAGAAGGCGAAGAAGTGAGGGGGGGATGTTACCCTTTCCTCACCTTCTTCACCGCACTCCAAACGCCGTAGATGACCATCAGGGCGATGAAGGCATAGACCCACCAGGGAATGTTCTCCCCAGCGATGATCAGGTACAAGTAGGCTGAGATGAAGAAGATGCCCGTGAGCAGTGCGGGCAGCACAATCGGCTTGTTGCGGCGATAATTGCGGACCGTCCAACCGAGGCAGAGGAGGAAAAAGGGAATCGCCCCGACATAAATCCCCCCGAAAATGTAGGGGTTGACCCCATAATTCTCACCCAGGCCCAGGAACCATTCCTTCAGGCTAAGCCACCACTCCATCAGCCAAAGATGCGATAGGCAAGGCGAAGCAGCATTTTGACCGTATGGGTAAGCCCCATTTGCTTATACTTGAGGATTGCTGCCTGGTTGACACGTGCTGCTGTGGGGTAAGGATAGATTTTATTGAAGATGGTATTGATGCTCAGGCCCAGCGTGTTGGCCAAGATCAATTCCTGAATCAGCTCACCGGCTTGCGGTGCTGCCATGGTGCCGCCGAGGATGCGCTGGCGCCGCAGAAAACGTTTCGGGCTGATGAACAGGATGAGTTTGCCATAGGCGTAATCATCCACAACGGCGCGGTCATCCTCGCTGAAGTGTTCCTCAAGCCGGATATAATCTATTCCCTTCTTTTTCAGCACACTCTCGCCCAGGCCAAAGCTGGCGATTTCAGGGTCTGTGAAGGTTACCCAACTCGAGTGGTCGGTGCTTAGCCGTTGCTTTAAGGGGCTGAGCATGTTGTTGATGATGATGCGGCCGTGGTGCTCGGCGGCATGGCTGAACTGCAGGCTGCCAGCTACATCGCCGCAGAGGAAAACATGGGGGTTGCGCGTGCGCAATTGGGCATCCACTTTAATCTTTCCCCCTTCGGCCATTATGCCTGCCTTTTCAATCGCCATCCCGTCGACATTCAGCACACGCCCAATGCTGACAAACACTGTGTCGAACTCTACCTTGTCAATCTCCCCTGTTTTCCGCTTGATGTCCGCTGAGTTTGCTGTGGGGAAGGCCCTTGGCTCAGCTTGCATCATAAATTTGATGCCCTCATCTTGTAATCGCTTCATCAGGATTCGGGTTACCGCAGTGTCATCATGCTCGAGTATCTCCGCGCCTTGGCTGACAACGGTAACCTTGCTGCCAAGCCGGCTGAAAGCCTGCGCCATTTCCATCCCTGCCGGCCCACCGCCGATGACCAATAGCCTGGCCGGCAGAGTCTTCAGGTGGAAGATGGATTCATTGTCATGATAATCCACCGTTTCTACTCCCGGTAGTTTAAGTTTCCTCGGCCTTGAACCAGTAGCCAGCACGATGTTCTTAGCCCTGTAAAGCTTACCATTGACGCTGACACAGTCCTTGCCGCAAAAGGCTGCATGGCCGATGACCACTGAAATTCCTTTCGCCCTCAGCCAGTCGGCATTTTCATGCTGCCGGATGTGGGCCTGCTTTCGGCGTATGTAAGCCATTACTTCCGCGAGGTTGGCTTGCCCTTGCACCGTCAGCCCAAACATCCCAGCCTGACGGGCTGCCTGCACCAATCGGCTGACGTGGATAAGCGCCTTGCTGGGCACACAGCCATCATTGAGGCACTCCCCGCCGATTGATTCCTCCGTCCGGCTCACCATCATCACTTTGAAGCCGGCCTCGGCCATAAACAGCCCGACACTCAGCCCACCGCTGCCGCAGCCTATTACGATTATATCATGGCGGGTGTATAATTCGCTTGTCGGCATGCCACAAGTTAAAACTTTGAATTTCGAAATGTTCCCAGCAACCCCGTTCCCAGCCCCCGAAACGCCAGTCACCCCAAAAAATTTTTCGCCAAAAGTTAAAAAAGTTGAAATTTTTTACTCGGCTGATTTACAGCGCTTTATCCCGAAAAATTCCCTAAAAAAGCCGCCGAGTGCGCAAGCATCGTGCCGAAAAAAACGTGCATTTTGGGCCGAAATATGCTCTTAACTTTGAGTCTATGCCGAAGCCAATCGTCAATTTTCAGCCCGCCAGCGAGGCCATTTTCAGCCAGGTCTCCATCATGCTCGGTGAAGCCATCGAGTGGGAAAAGAAACGCACCGCATCGCTGACTGCAGAGCAGCGCGAGGAATATATGAAGTGCATTGCCAGCGTGTGCAACCGCATGGCTGGTGAGCCTGTCAGCAAATAATCAATCTTTGGGCCAACCCGCCCCACCTTTGCACTTTGTGAAGGTGAGGGAGTGGTTTGTCAACCCCCTGTATGGGGGGGCTGGATGGTATTCGGCAGGCAGCATTTTGCTCAGTTTTCTCTATGGTCTGCCTGGGGTGGTTCTCGGGCTGCTGGCACTCAGGCAGCTCCGCCGCTCCATGCCGCTGCGTGCAGGCAGCCACGCGGCTGGCCAAAAAGCGCGAAAGCTCCGCATAAGGAGCCTGATTGGCATCACCATCAGCGGCCTTACGCTGATTTATTATCTCACCGCCCTGTTTAAAGGCACCTATTTCCGGTTTTAGTCACGGAACTTTGCACCCAAAATGACTCGGCCCCTTCCCCTGCTCGCTTTTCTGCTCTCCATCATCCTGACAAGCTGCGCCCCTGACACCATGCCCGATGGTGAAGAGGACATGGCGATGGACACAACTGCAGTTCCCCTGCCAGCCCCCCGTCCGCGCGATACCACTCCCCTCCAGGCCCGCACTGGCGACAGCTCAAAGAACGGGCAGATGAACCCTTGCGCACGGGTTACCGACAACCTTTTCAGGGATGTGAAAGCCATCAGCGAGTTGCTGAAAACCCCCGGCACCGAATACCTGATTAAAGAAGATGCCAGCAACCCCGGCCTGTATGACATCCAGGTTTACATCAATCACCCCGACCGTGTGGAAACAACGGGGGCTTATCAGATGAACCTGAAAAAAGGAACCCTGATAGAGCAATCGCCGCTGGGGCCTGACACGTTCCGGCTGAACCCCATCAGGCTGATGCGGGCACGCCGAATCTGCAGCGGGGCTGCCCCCGCGCCGCGATAAGGCGATACCTTTGCCAGCCGCCTGCCATGGCTATCGCTCAAACTATTAAACAGGCTGCGGCCGACCACATCCAGGGGGCTTATGGCACTGCCATAGACCCTGATTCAATTGCCGTACAGCAAACTCGGCCAGAGTTCGAGGGCGATTTTACCATCGTTGTCTTTCCCCTGACCCGAATCAGCAAGCTGAGCCCCCAGGCCACTGCCGAGGCACTCGGCGGGGCCTTGAATGCGCTGCCCGAGGTCCGAGATTACAACATCGTCAAAGGTTTTCTCAATCTCCGACTTACCGACGCCTTTTGGACCAGCACCCTCGATGAAACCGAGCCTGCCAAGGCGGCCCAGCCCAAGCGGCTGATGGTGGAATACAGTTCCCCCAATACCAACAAGCCCCTCCACCTCGGCCATGTGCGCAACAATCTGCTCGGCTTTGCGGTGGGAAACATCCTCAGCGCGGTGGGCCACACGGTCACACTCGCCAACCTGGTCAACGACCGAGGGGTGCACATCTGCAAGAGCATGATTGCCTGGCAGCGATGGGGGCGGGGCGAAACCCCGGAATCAAGCGGACTGAAAGGCGACCACCTGGTGGGCAAGTACTATGTCGAGTATTCAAAGCACCTCAAAGAACAACTCGCTGATCTCAAAGCCCAGGGAGTGGGCGAGGTGGAGGCGGCCCGAATCGCTCCCCTGGCTCAGGAGGCCCAGGCCATGCTCCTGAAATGGGAACAGGGAGACCCCGAAACGCGGGAACTCTGGGGCAGGATGAATGGCTGGGTCTATGAAGGCTTCGCCAAATCTTACGAGTCCCTCGGCGTCAAATTTGACCTCTATCAATACGAAAGCGAAACTTATCTGCTGGGCAAAGAAATTGTGCAGGAGGGGCTGGAAACCGGCGCTTTCACCACAAGGGCCGACAACAGCGTCAGCATAGACCTGACAGCAGAGGGACTGGATGAAAAAACGCTCCAGCGCGGCGATGGCACCAGCATCTACATTACCCAGGACCTCGGCACTGCCCAGGAACGCTTCGAAAAATTCGACCTCGATGGAATAATTTATGTGGTCGGCAATGAGCAGGAATATCACTTCAAGGTGCTCCGAATGATATTCAAAGCCCTCGGCCGCCCGTGGTGGAACAGCATCCAGCACCTGAGCTATGGAATGGTGGAACTGCCGACTGGCAAACTGAAAAGCAGGGAGGGCAAAGTGGTGGATGCTGATGACCTGATAGAGGAAATGATCGCCACGGCCAAAGAAACCACCGAGGAACTGGGCAAATCCAAGGACTTTTCACCCTTCAGGCAAAAAGAACTCTATCGGCAGATTGGCTTGGCCGCGCTCAAGTTCTTTATGCTGCGCAGCGACCCCAAAAAGAAAATGCTCTATGACCCCAAAGAAAGCATCGACTTTCAGGGGTTCACAGGGCCATTTATCCAATATACCCACGCCCGAATCCGAAGCCTGCTGGCAAAGGCCAAAGAAAAGCACCTGAGCGACACCCTGCCGTATGATGGTGAATTGATGGCTGAAGAGCGCGAGGTGCTCATCCTGCTATATGGCTACCCTGCAAAACTGCTGGAAGCCGCTGCAGAGCTGAGCCCCGCAGTGCTGCTGCAGCACATTTATGACCTCGCCAAAGCCTATAACAGTTTCTACCACGCCTGCCCAGTAAACAGCGAGCCCGACCCCAATCGCCGAGCCTTCCGACTCCGACTCTGCACCCGCCTCGCCGACACCCTTAAAGCCGGCACCGCCCTCTGCGGCATCGAAATGCCGGAGCGGATGTGAGCGGGGGGGGGAAGCCGTTTCAGCCAATTCCCGCAAGCGATGCCAGCCATTCATCAAATCGCCTGCATTTCTGCCTTACCGTTTCAATGCCAATCATTTCAAAAATGGCATTGCCGTCAATTACCTTCTCATACCTCCGCGCTATCTCCATTATTCTTTTGCTGGGAGCGCTGTTGGGGTGGTTATTGATGTGTTCAGGCGATGGAAACTGTTCCAGAATTTCCTCGAAGTATTCCGCCTTTACGCCTCTATTCAATATCTTAAGTCGTTCTGCCAGTTTTTGAGGGTCGGAAAAAAGCAAGCCTTCAAATTCATAAGGCTGGATATTGATGAGATTTTCTTTCAGCACAATGCCATCCAAAGCAAGGTCACTGGCAAGTGCAGCCTTCAGGATGTCCGCCTTTGCAAAGGGATTCAGCGCTGCATGGGTACCCTTATGGTAATCTGGAAAATCTCCGGGCAAACCATAGAGGTCTAACATGATGGCATGTTCCGCAGATGGATCGTGTTTGATGTCCTTTATCAAATCATTCCTTATGTCCAAATACCGAGGGATTCCTCCGCGGTAATTTCCTTTTCGATTCGTAATCAACTGCCTGCCATAAGCATCCACCCCGGATTGGGCGAGATAGGGACGAAGAATATCGCGGACAAAAAAGGACTCTGTTTTACCTTCTACATGGATGGCTAAGCGCTTCATGGATTCCCCCCAAAAACATCCTTTTCCCAAAGCTGGCCCAGGCTGTAATCAGCCAGCCATTCGCTCAATTTTTCTTTGTCTAACCGGCTGATAGCGGTTTCGCCCTCTTTCGATTCCGCAATCAAGATATCCTCTGGCTGGAACTCATTCAATAAATCCATTGATTGAGTCGCCATGATAATTTGCGCATCCTCTGAAGCCTGGTGCACCAATGCCGCCAACAGGTGAATGGCAGATGGGTGCAGGCCAAGTTCAGGCTCATCTACAATGATTGTCCCGCTCAGGTTGGGATGTAGTAGCAGAGTAGCCAGCAGGATGAAGCGCATGGTACCGTCACTGAAAATGGTAGAGTTGAATATTCGCTCAGCCCCAAGTTTCCTCCACCTGAGCTGTACATATCCGTTTTCTTCTCTCAAAAAGAAGCGGTCAAAGTCCGTGAACACACGCCGCACCATTTCCTCTATCAATTGGTATCGCCCAGGTGCCGAGTCTTTTATTAGCAAGAGTACTGCAGCGATGTTTCCCCCTTCAGATTGCAAGCTGATGTTGTCGGAAGTTGGCTGCAAATCATGCATCTTGGCCTTGCGACCCACATTGTGGAAGTGATATACTTTCAGGGCACTCAGCATACCAAAAGTATAATTGCTCACTTTGGTGCCATGGTTACGCAATCTGCTTTTAAAAGCACCCCCATTAATCCATTCAACATAAGGAGTAGAGTACTTTTTTTTGTCCGAATAATATCCAACATATTCGTTCGCGATAAATAATCGGTCCTCATCGGTTGACAGCAGGCTCACATCATACTGGTTGCTACGATCTTCAATAACGATTTTAATTTCATCGGCATCAACCTTATCAGATGAAAACAACAGGTTCCCTGCCCCGCCAGCACGCGCCACATACACATTTAGCTGCTGGGAAACTATGGCATTGAGAAAGGGAAATATCTGCATGAAATTGCTCTTTCCTGCTCCATTGGCCCCGATGAGGATATTAACTTGATTGAGATGAACCACCCCAGCCCTGATCGACTTATAGCCTTCAATCTCTATCTTCTCAATCATTTTCTTATCAGCTGCCAGTATAGCGAAATGCTGCCTGGCAGGCAAAGTTAGCAGAGGTCAGCCTGAGCGAAAAATAGGGTGTTCGCCAAATGAAAACAGCTTCTTTTTGGGCAGCATTTGGTAAAGATGGGCACAAAAGGCAGACCTTTGCCCCAAAATCACCCCCCCCAACCCCCATGCCTGACTACCAAGAAATCGAGCCGCACAGCCGAGCCGAATGGCGGGAATGGCTGGCGGACAACCACAGCCAGCGAGAGGCCGTTTTCCTCATCATGGCCAAAAAGGACAGCGGGCTCCCAAGCCTCACTTATGCAGAGGCCGTCGAAGAGGCACTGTGCTTCGGGTGGATTGACAGTGTGGCCAACAAACTCGATGACCAGCGGTGGAAACAGGTCTTCAGCCCCCGAAAAAAGGGCAGCGGATGGAGCAGGCTGAACAAAACCCGCGTGAAAAGCCTGACCCAGCAAGGGCTGATGACCAAACCTGGGCTCGATGCAATCAAACGGGCCAAAGCCGATGGAAGCTGGGCAGCGCTCGACCAAGTGGAAAAACTCGCCGAGCCAAAGGAACTGAAAACTGCCCTGAAAGCTGACAAAGAGGCACTGAAAAACTGGAAAGCTTTTGCGCCAAGTTCCAAAAAAGGAATACTGCAATTCATCGCCAGCGCGAAAACTGAACCTACAAAAAATAAACGCATAGAAGCCACGGTGCGCATGGCCAGCAAAGGCCTACGTGCGTTTTTCGACAAAGAATAAGCCCCGCCCATGCTGCTCGCCCTCAAAAACCTCACTCTCCCCCCTGATGACCAGGCGGTGTGGAATTACATGGACCTGCAGAAGTTCCTCAACCTGATCCGCACGGGCAGCCTGTTCTTCTGCCGAGTGGACAAACTGAGCGACCGCAGCGAGGGCAGAGTGCCAGAGGCCACCATCGCCCGCTGGCGAGAGCGCATCCGCGCCGGATTCTATACCCCAGGCGGCCATGAACTCACCGAGGCTGACCTCGATTTTTACCTCAATGATCTCAATCGGCTGCGGAAATCGTTCCTGGTGGATTGCTGGCATGAGAGCGACCATGAAAGCCCTGCCATGTGGAAGATGTACGCCGAGAACCGCTATGGCCTCGCCATCCGCAGCACCATCGGGCGGCTGAAAACGGCCTTCGCACCCCTGGATGAGGAAGTCGCCATCGGCCAGGTGAATTACATAGAGCCTGACTACAGCCAGCTCGATATTCAATACACTTATTGGCCAGTGTATAACAAACTGAAGTATTACAGTTATGAGCAAGAGGTGCGCATCACCATCCGAGACCGACAGTGGGGCACCCCCCATCAGCGGCCCGTGGGCTGCATGGTGGGCATCGGCCTGCAGCAGCTCATTCAGGGAGTGTATGTTTCCCCCAGCTCCACACCCGAACTCCAGGAAATCATCTCCCTATACCTCGAGCGATACGGCTACTCCATCCCCGTAGAACGCAGCAGCATTGAGGATTTGAGTTTGTGAAGGGGGGGACCACCCCTCACATGCCCGCATAAGCGCGGCAGGCGGCGGCGCAGCGGCCGCATT
>CBDTVD010000037.1:0-10166 GCA_965363965.1 uncultured bacterium | reverse complement strand
AGGCAATACAAACAGCAGGACTAAAATGAAATGTCTAAAAATCATTTGAATGGCCACAAGGGCAGCAAATGTGCTGCAAGGCTCCGCCTACGGCCTTAATCCAGAATAAGAAACCAGGGCAAGAAAATTTGAGGTCGGGCTTACTGCAATCCGATAGAAAGATGGCATCTCGGCGGGCAACTGCTCAATGGCTTTCCACTCCGTTTTACTCACTTGCGGCGAGAGCTGATAAATGGTGTGCCCGCTGACACAGAGCAATTTTAAGTCAGCTGTAACGGCAAAGTCCTCATTACCAGCCATTGCGTAACCAAAAACCGACTTTTTCTGAGTTTTAAAGTTATACTCGATTACTGGCCATTTAGGATCCGCTTTGTCGATATAAAGCACTGAAGTTCTGAGGGGCATGGGCTGCAGACAGCGCCCGATGTTATCAGCCACATGGCCAAAACTGTTTTCTCTTACACCGAGGAGGTGCAGCGAGCCGCCGCCATCGGGCTTATCCAGCACCATAACTGCCAGCGTGGTGTCATTCAGCCAATTGTGATATCCAACTTTGACATAACCGGATGAAAGGGTGTCAATCACCTGACCCTTCATTGTAAACCTAACCACCTGCTGCAGGCTATCCTTGCCCACCTGCACAGAACTGAAACTGGATTGATTGGGATGAAAGGAAGGACTGAATTCATCGTAGGGGGTAAAGGTTATCCGAGTGCTTTGCCCGCTTGTGGGGAACATTTTATACACCTCTGCATTGCCATCGCGATTGGAAGAATACAAAACAAACTTTCCATCGAAACTGAAATACGGCTGATTGTCATACCCAGCTGAATTGGTCATGTTGCGGGGCGATGAAAACTTGAAACCCCCTGTGTCGTTCACACTCATCTGCAAGATATAAATCTCCGATTCAGCCAGCCCTTGAGAGGTGGCCTGCTGAGACATGAATAATGCAAGCGTAAACAGCAGTGTAAAGTATTTTCCCATTTTCAATTCACCCTACTATAGACAACCCTTGTGCCATCCCTTTAAATTGATTCCAATCAGTCAGTTACCAATTTTCTGTGCTTGGCTTTTTTGCCCTCTTTTTCACCGCCTTTTTTCCTTTTGAAGTCTTCATATTCACTGTATCCGCCCTCGAAAAAGACTACCTGCCCATCAGGCTCAAAGGAAAGAATGTGAGTGGCCAGCCTGTCGAGGAACCATCTGTCGTGGGTGATTACCACTGCACAGCCAGCGAAATTTTCCAGGCCTTCCTCAAGTGCTCTGAGGGTATTGACATCAATATCATTGGTCGGCTCATCGAGCAAAAGGACATTGGCTTCTTCTTTAAGGGTCATGGCGAGGTGCAGCCTGTTGCGCTCACCACCGCTGAGTACACCTACTTTTTTCCCCTGGTCGTTTCCTGAAAAGTTAAATCGTGCTACATAAGCCCGGCTGTTGATGCTTTTTCCGCCCATTTCAATCACCTCATTGCCGCCGGAAATAGTTTCCCATACCGTTTTGGCAGGGTCTATATCGGCATGCGACTGATCTACATAACTGAGTTTTACAGTTTCGCCGACGGTTATGGTGCCTGCATCGGCTTTTTCGCTGCCGAGGATTATCCTGAAGAGTGTCGTTTTGCCAACACCATTCGGGCCAATGATTCCGACAATACCTGCTGGGGGAAGACTAAAGGTAAGCCCTTCATAAAGTGTCCGATCTCCGAATTTTTTAGCGAGATCATTGACTTCAATCACTCTATTCCCCAGCCGCGGACCATTCGGAATAAACAGTTCCAGCCTGTCTTCTTTGGTTTTTGTGTCTTCATTCAGCATTTTGTCATAGGCACTCAGCCTGGCTTTGCTTTTTGCACGGCGCGCTTTGGGGGACATCCGCACCCATTCCAACTCCCGCTCCAGGGTTTTCTGGCGTTTGGTTTCCTGCTTTTCTTCTTGAGCGAGTCGTTTGCTTTTTTGCTCAAGCCACTCGCTGTAATTGCCTTTCCAGGGGATCCCCTCGCCCCTATCCAATTCCAGAATCCATCCTGCTACGTTATCCAGAAAATATCTATCGTGGGTTACTGCGATGACAGTGCCTTTATAATCCTGCAGAAATTGCTCCAGCCACTCTACGCTTTCTGCATCCAAGTGGTTGGTTGGCTCATCGAGCAGCAGTACATCAGGCTTGCTGAGCAGTAAGCGGCATAGGGCCACCCTCCTGCGCTCGCCGCCTGAAAGGTTTACAATGGGCGTATCGGCATCGGGAGTACGTAAGGCATACATCGCACGTTCCAGGGTGCTATCCAGTTCCCAGCCGTTGAATTGCTCTATTTTATCCAAGGCCTCACCCTGTTTGGTCATCAGGGCATCCATTTCGTCAGCATCCATGGGCTCAGCAAACCTCTCGTTTATTTTTTCATAGTCGGCCAGGGCATCAACAATGTGCTGCACACCTTCCTGTACAATTTCTTTTACTGTTTTGCTGTCATCCAGTTGAGGTTCCTGTTCCAGATAACCCACTGTGTAGCCAGGTGCGAAAACAACCTCGCCATCATAAGTTTTATCCTGGCCGGCAATTATCCGCAACAGGCTGCTCTTCCCGGAGCCATTCAGACCAATGATGCCGATTTTCGCCCCGTAGTAAAAGGATAAGTAAATATTTTTCAACACCAACTTTTGTGGTGGGTGCAGTTTGCTCACATTGACCATCGAAAAGATGATCTTTTTGTCGTCACTCATTTGCCGCTTGTTCCCTTATAAATTTAGTGCTGCAAAGGTATCTCCATATCTGCCAGGCCCGATTAGCGGCAAGACTCAAAGGGATTTAATCTGCTGCGACTGAATCCGACATTTCGGGGCCGCTGGCATCTCCCCTGTCCTTCCAGGAATTGTTCTCAGCCTCTCGGTCATCTTTTTTGCTCTTTTTCTGAGATTCAGATTCATTGGATTCCATCTGCTTAAATGGCAGTTTATCCATTGGTTCAGGCCTCAGGGTTACCTCGTCATTGTCAGGATTGTTAGGGACCTCGTTAATAGAATCTGGATTATTTTTCATTGTTGATATTCTGATTTTTCAACGGCAAACACCTTCTTTTGTTCCTTCTTTTTCAGCATTCGGTCAATGACTGGCCAAGCGGCTACCATGCTGATGATGATGGCTGCACCTGCATAAAACTCTGTATTCAATTGCTTTTGCTCACCAAAAATCACAATGGCCAGCAAGATGCCATAAATGGGTTCCAGGTTGACAATCAAAGTAGAAGCAAAGGCTGATAGCTGTTCCAGTGCCTTGATGGCCAGCACAAATGGCAACGCTGTAAGTGCCCCTGCCAAAATCAATAGCCAGAAAAAGTCGAGCCTGCCTGGTAATGTCATGGCTGCAAAACCTCCGGATATGGCCAAAACAAGGCTTAGCCCTGCCAAGCCGCCTGCAAGCTGGATGGCTGTATAGGGAATGGGCCCTATCTGCCCAACCTGTTTTTTGTTGAATGAGGTGAAAATTGCAGCAAGAAACGCCGAGCAAAGGCCAAGTGCCATGCCCTCAACATAGACAGTGTTGAATATATAAATGAAATAAACTGCGGGCACAATCACCACCCCAGCAAGTGATTCAGCAATTCTATACCTCCGTCCTACAATCAGCGGCTCAAGGAAAGAGGAAAACAATGCAGTTGTGGCAAGGCAGCACAATGCCAATGACACATTTGATGCTTTAATGGAAGCGTAAAAGCACACCCAATGGCCGGCCACCATCAGCCCGACGAGGCCAATGGACGGCACCTTTTGCGCTGAGATGGATTTTTTCCTGATGCCAGCAACTGCAAACGGGGCCAGCAGAAGCACTGTCAAGCCCATTCGCCACCATACCAGCTCAAGTGCCTGCAAACTGATCAGTTTGCCCAATATGGCCGTAAAACCCCAGAGTACAACCGATATATGAAGCCGGACCAACGCACCAGATTTTGGAGTGCGAGAAAAACCAAAATGGGATTTATGCATTAAAGGATTCATCGAGGCTGATAATGCGTCCGCTTTTTTTCACTGTGCTAATCTGCTTGGGCCGTGCGGAGCAAGGATGGTACAATTGAGACCATTAAGCAACGAAAGAATTGCAATGCAAAATTCTGCTCCATTGACCCTAACCCCTTCTTAATGTTGAAAGATGAGTCCACTGATTGAACGATACAAAAAAACACGAAGCCTGACCATTAAACTGCTTAAAGACCTTGAGCCAGAGGATTTGCTGATGCAGCCCACCGAAGATGCAAGCCCGATAAAGTGGAACCTCGGACACACCACGTGGTTTTTTGAGACATTCATTCTTGTTAAGCAGGCTCCCAATTATAAACTTTTTGATGACCGCTTTCCATTTCTGCTCAATTCATACTACAATAGCCTGGGGGCGAGAGTTGATCGGTCGGCGCGGGGCCTGTTGAGCAGGCCATATCTCAAGGAGATAATAGACTATAGAAATTCTGTTGATGAGCACATCATCAAGTTGCTGCAGAGCGGATTGCCCCAGGATGCTGAGAATTTGTTTGAACTTGGAATTCAGCATGAGCAGCAGCATCAGGAGCTTTTTTTAACTGACCTGAAAGCCGCCCTTTACGCAAACCCGCTGCAGCCAGAATACGCCAGAATAAAGATGGCGAAATCCGCTGCCCCAGTTCCGCTGCAATACAAATCTTTCACTCAGCCAGGATTAATTGAAGTAGGCTATGGCGGCACAGACTTTTGCTGGGACAACGAATTGCCACGGCATCAGCATTTTCTCCGCGATTTTCAAGTGTCAAACAGGCTGATTTCTTCAGGCGAATTCCTTGATTTTATCAAAGATGATGGGTATAATCAGCCCCTGCTTTGGCTGAGTGATGGCTGGGCCCGAAAAACCGCGGAGAATTGGAATGCACCCCTCTACTGGGAACTAACCGAATATGGTTGGAAGGAATTTACACTCCACGGCTGGCGAGATTTGGATTTAGATGCGCCTGTTACCCATGTCTCTTTTTATGAAGCCGATGCTTTTGCAACATGGGCAGGCGCGCGGCTGCCAACAGAGCAGGAATGGGAGTTTGCACAAGCACAAACTGCCACTGTGCCTTTCAACATGCTGAACGAAGAGAGCGCCGATGGGCCTTTTCACCCTGTTGCAGCCCCAAACCGGTCAGATGAAATCCAGCAAATGATTGGCAGTTGCTGGGAATGGACATACAGCGGATACTTTCCTTATCCGGGATATCAGCGCCAAAAAGGCCCTTTAGGGGAATACAATGGAAAGTTTATGATGAATCAAATGGTGCTGCGCGGGGGGAGCTGTGCCACGCCGCAAAGCCACATCAGGCCGACTTATCGAAACTTCTTTCATCCTGATAAAAGATGGCAATTTTCAGGAATACGACTCGCCAAGTAAATAGCGCAGGACCAAAAATAAAATCAAATGAACCTGAAAGACCTTACCGCGGTCAGCCTGACCAATAGTTTTTTGGAAGATGCTGCCAGGGGACTATCCTCACCAACGCGATACATCCCATCACAATATTTTTATGATGAGCGCGGCAGCGAATTATTCAGCCAGATAATGAATCTGGATGAATACTATCCCACGAAGTGCGAGGCAGAGATTTTTAAGAATAGCCGCGGAAAATTATGTGCGTTGATGGGCAGCCAGCCTTTTGCACTGGTTGACATTGGTGCAGGAGATGCCAAAAAAACAAAAATCCTTATTGAGGCCTTCGTTTCGGGCTGTGAAAAATTCACTTATGTGCCAATTGACATTTCTCGCGATGCCTTGATTCAATTGGAAGAATCGCTCAATAAAGAATTTCCTGGGCTGGAGGTATATCCCGTGGCTGCAGAGTATTTTCAAGGGCTCAGGCTGGTGAGGGATGAGTATCCAATCAGGCGGCTGGCGCTATTTATGGGCGGCAACATCGGAAATTTCAAACAATCAGATGCGCTGGTGCTGCTGCGGCGCATGGCTACATCGCTTGCCAAGGGCGACATGCTGCTGGTGGGTTTCGACCTGAAAAAAAATCCCCGAACGATTCTGAAGGCTTACGATGACGCACAAGGTGTTACAAGGGAATTCAACATGAATCTTTTGGTGAGGATGAATCGGGAACTCGGGTTTAATTTCGACCTTAGCCACTGGGCACATTATGCCAGCTATAATCCACAATCAGGGGCAGTGGAAAGTTTTTTGGTGAGCAATAAGCAACAAAAGGTTTATTCCGAGGCCCTGAAAACTGAGTATGATTTTGAAGCCTGGGAGGCCATCCATACAGAATTTAGTTTTAAATACAGCTTGCCAGAGGTGGAAGAATTTGCGTGGAAAGCAGGGTTTGAGGTTGTGGAACACTTCACCGACAGCAAAGAATGGTTTGTTGACAGCCTGTGGCGGGTGAAGGGCTGACCTTTGCAGTGTGAATTATTTAGTGGCCGAAGGGCTCAGTAAATCCTATGGAGAGCGTGATTTATTTCGGGGAGTAAGCCTGACACTTGCTGAAGGCCAGAAAGTGGCACTGATAGCGCGGAATGGCGTTGGCAAAACAACATTGCTCAACATATTGGCTGGCAAGGACTCAGGTGATAATGGCAGCGTTGAATATCCCAGCAAGGTGCAGCCCGTTTATCTGGAGCAATCGCCCTTTATTGATGAAAATGTAAGCATTCTGGATAATGTGCTGCAAGGTGATTCCCTATTAATTAATCTGATTAAGCGCTATGAAGCAGCTTTGCTGCGCAAGGAAGACATTGGCCCGCTGGTGCCAGAAATGGACGCGCTGGATGGCTGGGGGTTTCATCAGCAGCTGGATGAAATAGTGCACAGGCTTGATTTGCCCACCGTTGACTCATCTGCCAAAGGCCTCAGCGGAGGGCAGAGAAAACGCATTGCACTCGCCAGAATACTGGTTGAGTCTCCAAAATTTGTGATTCTTGATGAGCCCACCAACCATCTTGATATTGATGCCATCGAATGGCTGCAGAATTGGCTCAAGCGTTCAAAAATGACCATCCTGTTTGTAACGCACGATAGATACTTTCTTGATGCGGTATGCAACACCATCCTGGAGATGGACGGAAATCAGATTTACCGATACAGCGGCAGCTATTCTGAATACCTGCAGCGCCGGAGTGAGAGAATTGAAAATGACACAACTCATACACTTAAGGCTAAAGCTCACCTGAAGAGTGAACTGGAGTGGATGCGCCGCCAGCCCAAGGCGCGCGGCACAAAATCGAGGGCAAGGATAAATGCATATCATGAACTGAATGACAGCTTGCAAGGGGGCGCAGGAGAAAGTGAACTCAATTGGATGATTGCTGCTGAAAGGCTTGGTGCCAAAACGGTTGAATTGAAGTCAGTTAAAAAAGCCTACGGAGACCGGCTGCTGGTACGGAGTTTTTCCTACAATTTCAGGGCAGGAGAAAAAGTGGGGATAGTGGGGCCGAATGGGGCAGGAAAATCCACGCTGCTCAACATGATCGCCAACCTGGCAGAGCCGGACGGCGGAAAAATTATCACTGGTGAAACTGTAAAAATTGGGTATTACCGTCAGCTGCCTGACGCATTCATAAAACCTGGCCAGAAGGTTATTGAGGCTGTGCAAGACATTGCAGAGGCCATTCCTACCATCAGGGGCCACAGCATTACTGCTGCGCAGCTGCTGGGGTATTTCGGTTTTGGCTTCCACCAGCACCATGATTACGTCGAAAGGCTGAGCGGCGGTGAACTCAGGCGCCTATACTTGCTCACCATTTTAATGGGAAATCCAAATTTCCTTATTTTGGATGAACCCACCAATGACCTGGATATCCAGACTCTAAACAGCCTGGAGGATTACCTCGTACATTTTCAGGGATGCCTGCTGCTGGTGACCCACGACAGATATTTTATGGATAAACTGGTTGACCATTTATTTATTCTGGATGGAAAAGGTGAAGTTGACGACTTCTATGGCAATTTTACTGACTATCGTGAGCGAGTTAACGCCGCCAAGCCCGTGAATAAAACTAAGGTTTCGGATAATAGTATGCCTGCGCCGCAAAATGCGGCCCTTCCTATTCAGAAGCTGAGTTTTAAACAGCAAAGAGAACTGGAAAATCTGGAAAAAGAAATTGCAGAATTAGAAAAGACTCGTGCATTGATGCATGAGAAAATGGCAGCTGGCGGGGGCCACAGTGAAATTGCAGCTCTGTCAAAAGAACTGATTGAATTGGAAAAACGCCTGGCGGAAGCTGAAAATCGCTGGCTTGAGTTATCTGAATTAGCCTAACGCAAACTCGGCCTGCGCCGATATATCTCCTCTATCAATGCCACAGTTTCTATTGCCTCCTTGAATGTGGCTAACTGGCTCGGCTGATTTTTGAGTGCCCTTGCCACATCTGCATAGAACTGATGGTGATTGGCAGCGCTCCCTGCCCAGCTTCCATAGTCATTGAATTGTACTTGAGTCATTTCGGGCGCACTGAGACCATCTTCGGTCTCGCAGAATTCAATCGCATTCATATACTGCCCGCCGAGTTTAATGGTACCCTTTGTGCCGATGAGGACCATGGAACTTTCCAGGTTTCGGCGTGTAACACTGGTAGAATAATTGACGCTGACATCAGCTCCTGCGCCGCTCCATAGTTTTACCATTCCTGAATCTTCAAATTCAATTTCTGCCCCATGGGTGGCGTTGGCAAACCAGGCAGCTTCCACCACCAGCGGGCCGCAAATCAGCAGCAGCAAATCAATAAAATGGCTGAATTGTGTGTAGAGTGGGCCACCATCATGGTGGAGTTTACCGCGCCAGCCATTTGCAGAATAATATCGCTTGTCTCGATTCCAAAAAAGTGACAGGCCGACATTTTTAATTTTACCCAGTCTTTCGGCCTGCACGGCTTCCAGCACAAACCTCACATGCGGGCTGTACCGATTTTGCAGCACACAGAAAACTCGGGTTCCATTGATGTCAGCAGATTTGGCAATTTGCAGGCATTCATCAATATCCATGGCCATTGGCTTCTCGATAATTGCATTCAGGCCCCACTGCTGTGCCTCGATTGCCAGGCTTGAATGGCTGCTATTTGGAGTGCAGATTGCTGCTGCATGCAATTGCCAGTGCATTTCGGGGTCGGCCAGCACAGCGCTGAGGCGCTTATATATCGGGACACCCGGAAAATCTCTTTCTGCCTGATTTCTTGCATCCTCATCAATGTCTGCAATGGCGAGCAAATGGAAATCTGAGGTTTGCCTTATCGCCTGCGCATGCCGCCTGCCAATGTGGCCATAGCCTACGAGGACGATGCCGCATGGAATTCCATCGGACTTAGACTGAGATATCAAATTCCCTTAATGCTTGATTTAAGGAGGTTTTTAAATCGGTGGATGCTTTTCGCTCCCCAATGATCAAAGCGCACGGCACACCATAGTCACCTGCGGGAAAGTTTTTGGGCGTGCTGCCGGGAATTACCACTGCATTGCCAGGTATATGCCCCTTGGTCTCGATGGCGGATGATCCCCGTACATCAATGATTTTTGTGCTGGCAGTCAGCACCACATTGGCGCCAAGCACTGCTCCGCTGCCTACTTGAACCCCCTCCACAACAATGCATCTTGAGCCGATAAAGGCCCCATCGCCAATGGTTACCGGTTTAGCCTGGAGGGGTTCCAGCACACCGCCTATTCCTACACCACCACTCAAGTGTACATTTTTGCCAATCTGGGCACAGCTGCCCACCGTGGCCCAGGTATCCACCATTGATCCGCTGCCCACGTAACTGCCAATGTTGACATAACTCGGCATCAGAATGCATCCCGGTGCTACATAGCTGCCATATCTGGCAACCGCTGGCGGAACCACCCTTATGCCCAATTCTGCCAAATTTGTTTTGGTTGGGATTTTATCAAAAAACTCGAGACTCCCAGCGTGGTAACTCTTGTTCTGCTGAAGGGCGAAGTACAGGAGGATTGACTGTTTAACCCATTCATTCACCTTCCACTCGTCGCCGTCTGGCTCTGCCGCCCTCAGGACACCTTGATCCAAAAGTGAAATTGCGTGCAGAATGGCGGTTTTTCCTTGTTCTGTTTGCACCAGTTCACGGTCATCCCATATTTTCAGGATTTCAGATTTGAGATTATCCATCAATTTATTTCAACTATATAAAAATGGAGTTTTATATGATTTTCAGTAATAT
>CBDTVD010000036.1:0-10381 GCA_965363965.1 uncultured bacterium | reverse complement strand
TTACGCTGCAACCGCATATCTGCACAACCTGCCAATTGGCTACGTGGCAACCGCCCAGGGGTTGGATTATTACTTTTCCAGTTACCTCACTGGGCCAGGGGCAGGCATTGAATTGCGGAAATATGGCACACATGCCACGCTGCGTCAGCCTATGGGAATCTATTTTTCCTTGGGGGCAGCCGCATCATCTTTAAAGCCGACTTTTTCAGGCGATGGATACTTCGTCAGCCTGCTGGGCAATGATTCTGCCTATTACGATCTTCCGCAACCGCCTGTTGTGCAGGGTCGGATGACTCAATTTTCGGGCTATTCGCGGCTGGGCATCCAGCTTATGGTGCTGCGCAGCATCGCCTTGGATGTATCTGTCGGGCCGCGCCTGCGGTGGGAGCAATACGCCGGCGCTTCAGCCCTGGCCCTCGGGCCTGCTACCGCCTTTTCAGTGGGCATCCCCATCAGTAAAAAATCGGAACCGCAATGAAGATTAACCCGATTGTGCTCGGCATCCTTTTGGTTTTATCAGCAATGCCCATCTGTGCCCAGCCAACCGTTATTGCCAAATTTAATGTGGCGCGGCAGATAAGCAACACTGCAGGCATTGAGGCTGAGGTGTTCCTCCGCCCCACCTTCAGCATTCAGCCCGGGCTGCTTTATGCCGGAAATGCCAAAGCAATCGACCGGACGATCGGCAGTGTACACACCCCCCATTTTGTCGTGTATTTCGATGGGCTGCTGACAGGCCCTGGCGCAAGCCTCGAGGTGAGGAAATACGGCCCAACCCGTACACTCGGCGGTCGGGGCAGTTTCTTCCTCAGCTGGGGTGCTGAGTATTTCCGCATGAAACCCTCCATTGACCCCTCGGGATACTATTATTCCAATTACGGGCCCGAGGACAGCCTCTTCAGCCAAATCCCAATTCCCACACCGGTTCTCGGCGGGGTTGTGCATCAGCTGAATGTCAGCACAATGGTGGGGTATCAGGTGATTATGGTCAAGGATATAATCGTCGAGCTTGGCCTGGGGCCGCAATTGCGCAGGGAAACCTATTATGGCCAAAGTGCTTTTTCTTTTCGCCCTGCAGGCAACCTGACAGCTGGCTTTGTGCTGGGCAGCAGAAAATAAGGCCACGCCGCAAGTCCGGCACCACAGCATTATCTTTGCGCCCCGAACGGAGGCCATAGCTCAACCGGTTAGAGCATCGGATTGTGGTTCCGAAGGTTGTGGGTTCGAAACCCATTGGCCTCCCCTCCCCACGGCACAATCACATTCAGGCGGCTTATTGGTCGCCAGTCAGCACACAGTTGTTGAGCTTGATCACCAGGCCCAGCAGCAGGTCCTCGGCGTCGTATCCTGCATAGTATCCTTTCACTTTCACCGTGCTGCCTTTGGCCAGGCTTGCAGCCAGCTGGTTGTGTGCCCCGCTGAAGGCGCACTGCACCGTGCCCGCTTCAGTGCTCAGAAAAAGGTTGACATTGCCAGCTGCATCGCTTTCGCTCTCGCGCAGGGTGCCGCTCACTTCAATCACCTGGTTGTCATAACGCGTGTCGGCACCAGGGCCGTCCTTTTTAAAATCGAGGATGAAATCGTCCGCCGACATGCTGATTCCGGCGGGGGTATCTTCCATCACCACTTTTCGGTCCTTCCACACATACCACACGGCCATGCCGGCGAACATGATGCCTACAAAAGCAATCAGCAAAAAAACAAAGAGTCGGCGCATGGGCAGGGTTTTATGGTTGTCGGGGAAAAACTTGATCCTTTGGCTTCCATTAATTTTTCCTTTATTTGGACGCGTAAGGTTTGGTGGCAAAGCTATTGCACCCAGCCCGAAGTGCCCCCATATTTTTGCCCCAAGGTTTTGAGGACGATATTTCTCCAGGCGATACTCGCCTTTGCCGTGATGGCATCGGGCTGCACCTATCAGCAACCGAAAGATGTGTTCGGGCCGAACAATAAGCCAATGCCATGCGACACGGCAATGGTGAGTTTTGGGCAGCACATCCGCCCGATATTGCAGGCGCACTGCAACATTTGCCACAGCAGCGGCGGCACCTCTTTTCCCCTGGAGGAGCATGATGAAGTGCAGTATAGGGCACTGCTGAAACGGGACGGCATCGGCGTGCTCTATGGGGCAGTGGCCCACCTGCCTGCTTTTCAGGCCATGCCGCGAGATGCACCCAAACTGACCCTGTGCCAGATTGAACAGATAAAAAGATGGACCGATGCCGGCGCACCCAACAATTGACCCCCATCAGCATCCCATTTTTAATTGTTTGCACGAATATTGAAATTGAAGTTGTGTCAGGCCGCAAAGGCCGCTCAGCAATAAATCATATGAAAACACTCTTCATCCTCTTCCTTGCCTTGGGCACTGCCGCCGCAGGCAATGCTCAGGCGTGGTTTACCCGCACCGGCCACGTCTGGTTTTTCAGCAGCGCCCCGCTTGAGGACATCGAGGCACACAACCGCCAGGTTACCAGCCTGCTGAATACCGCCACCAACGATCTCGCTTTCAGCGTCCTCATCAAGGGCTTCGAGTTTAAAAAAGCATTGATGCAGAGCCATTTTAATGAAAACTACCTGGAAAGCGACAAATGGGAAAAAGCCACCTTTGCCGGTAAAATCGCCGACCCTGCCAAAATCAACTGGAATAAACCGGGCACTTATAAAGATGTCCCAATCCAGGGCGACCTGACAATCAAAGATGTCAAGAAACCCATCACCTCAACTGCAGATATCATCGTTGGTGCAGATATGATTGAGGCTGTCAGCACATTCAAAATAAAACTTCAGGATTACCACGTGCAGATACCATCAGCTGTATCGAAAAACATCGCCGAAGTGGTGGATATCCACGTGGAGATGCAGTATAAAAAGAAATAAGGCAGCACGCCCCCCACTTCTCCCCCTACCCTTTACTTTTCAATTCCCCTTTGCGTCCTTTCCTCCTCTTTCTGCTGGTTGCGCTCTTCCGCCTGCCTGCGCTGGCCCAGGGGGACCTGCTGAGCCAGCTCGAAAACGATTCCGCTGCAGAAAAGCCGCGCGCATACACCTCGGCCACCTTTAAAAGCACCCGAGTGGTAACCAGCCAATCAACTGAAATTGTCAGCCCGGGTGAATTGGATTTCCGCATCAGCCACCGCTTCGGGCGATTAAACTCAGGTGCTTATGAAGCCTTCGGGCTCGACCAGGCCACCCTCCGCCTCGGTTTCGAGTATGGCATCAGCCCCTGGCTGATGGCAGGGGTTGGCCGCAGCTCGCTGGGCAAAACCTATGATGCCTTTCTGAAAATCAAACTCCTTCGGCAGACAGATGACGGAAGGATGCCAGTAACCGTCCTTTACGTCCCCCTGATTGAGGCTGAGACCGTGCGATACCCCGACAGCAATTACCTCAGCCGCCGGCTTACCTACACCCATCAGCTGATTATTGGCAGCAAACTCAGCGATAAATTCAGCCTCCAGCTGATGCCTGCCCTGGTGCACAGAAACTTTGTGCCCGATGACCAGAAGAATGACATTCTGGCCGCAGGCATAGGCGGCCGAATGCGCCTTACACGCCGCACCACCCTTAATGCCGATTATTTCCATGTGCCAGATGCCAGCGGGCGGGGTGCCGGTGCCACCAACCCTTTTTCTGTTGGCGTTGACATTGAAACGGGTGGCCACGTCTTTCAGCTGCACCTCACCAATAGCCCTTCAATGACCGATGGCAGCTACATCACCCGCACACGCGGCGACTGGTTCGGGGGCGACATTCACTTCGGGTTCAACATTTCGCGGGTATTTACCATTAGTGGGTAAGGGGCAAAGCCATTGCAGGCTCCCCCATCCCTCATGATAATGATCCTCGCTTTTCCCTTCACAATTCTCGGCCTTATTGCCGGGCTTTTTGGCCAGCCCGCAGGCCAGGCCGATTGCACCATCTGCGCCAATTTTCACACAGGCAAATTCGTGGATTCAGCCCACCCCGAAATGGGCACTGTTTACCGCTATGCCACCACCGAGGTACACAAAGCCAAAGGCCAGAACCAGCAGCATTATACCATCCTGTGGAAAGGCGATTGCCAGTATCAGCTGATTGGCAACTTTGAGCGCATGGCCAAAGGCAAACCGAAGATTAAATTGATGCCCCCCGACACCACCAATGTGCTGATTGTTTCGGCAAGCAGCCCCACCCAGTATCAGTACATCCAGTGGAAAAACTCGATGCCCGCCGACACCATCACTGGCGAAATGTTAAGGGTGGGCGATGTGAAAAATTGATTGGGTGGAAGCGTAAACTGACGCCCTACTTTTGCACTCAACCTCTTATCCTCGCATTTTTCGATGACCAATCCTTTATCTGACAGTCAATTTTCATTGTTGCATGGCAGCAATACCCATGCACCAAAGGATGTAGAAATCCCAGAACTCAAAAAACTTGCGAAGTTGAAGAATCAGCCATCTTCCACTCCGATCCATCGTGATGTACACTCACTTGAACCCAAGATGAAACCCTTGACGTTTAATGCCTTCACTTCCCGTACTGCAAAATGAATTTTTAGGGATTGATGCCCAAGAAAGAATCGCTTGGTTATTTTCGGAACTTAAGAAATACCTAAGTTGGATTCAAAAATTTTATAGCGGTGCGAATGTGATTGTGTATGCTTCAGCCTGGTATGAAAAACCTGAAGCGCCAGCAAATACTATTATGATTATGCCGGAAGACATTCATGGTTTCATGACAGCGGTTTACGGTTTGGATTGCAAAAAGGATTTAGTACTTATTATACACTCACCAGGCGGCAGTGGCTTTGCCACAGATACAATCATATCATATCTCCGTGATAAAGGTTTCCCTAAATTGACGGCTATCATTCCTGTGACTGCCAAATCTGCGGGGACAATGATGGCACTCGGCTGCGATGAAATCGTTATGGGCAGGCAAAGTGAATTAGGCCCTATAGATCCTCAAATGCCCATTGGTTCCAGCTACGTTTCAAGCGTAGCAATTTTAGAAGAGTTTGAAACCATTCGTGAACGCATTAAAATCAATCCTTTGGAGCGTGAAGTTTATGAACCCATCATTTCTCAAATTGGGCCAGGTGCACTAAGAGAGGCTGAGAATGCCCTGAACTTCTCTGAGAGCTTGATTAAGGATTGGCTGAAAAGATTTATGTTTTGCAAGGCTGAAAACAGTGCAGAATCTGCACAAAAAGCGGTAGATGCCTTTTCGCGTGGTGATGAAGGCAAAAAACAGCATGCGAGGCGAATTGACAGGAGTGAGTGCAGGGCCTTAGGTTTAAGCATCATGGATTTAGAAAAAAATAATGATTTGCAAGATTCCGTCCTTTCTGTCTATCACCTTATTTCCATTCTCTTTGGTTCTACCCAATACACCAAAATAGTCGCTAATCACGAGATGGCTGGCTGGACTAAATCAATGACCTGAAAAAGGTCACCTTTGCTTCGGTTGAGATAAATTCACCGCATCTTCGCACCACTGGAGAAATGGATTGCACCAAAATAGACATCTTGGACGCGATCGGGCAGCTTCGAGTTCTTCGCAAAGCAACTCAAGGTGCCAGTTGGCCCTCAGTGGCTGCCCGCGTTGAGGATTGGCCACGCCCATTGAAAAAAATCGAAGTACCGCATGGGGCGGCAGTGTAGTATCCTGTGGGGAATTGCTTGCGGCCTTGACCCTGAATGAAATTCTCGCCGACCTTGCGGCTATCATAATACATTATTTATCGGCCTTGCAGAAGCTGAGTGCTGCCAACCCCTTGTGCTGATGGAGAGGGAATGAGAAAAAAACTCAGGCCCCTCCAGCGCAAGGGGCGCATTGGCCGTGGACCAGTATGTCAGCACTCGAAACTCTATAGCCCTCGGGCACAGCGATATCGGGAAAACTGACATCGGGGAGGCATTGGGTCTGCCCGCAGGCCGCGCACTTGAAGTGGACGTGGGCATCTTGATGTACGTGGGCCTGGGTATCGTGCCGGCAAAGGGCAAACCGCGATGTGCCGCCGTCATCGGGCACAGGGTGTATCAGCCCTTTTTCAAGAAAACTCTGCAGCACCCGATACAGGGTAACTCTGTCGGCCCCTTCAGCGACCCTGCTTTCCAGATCGGGCTGGCTCAGGGCATAATCTGCACCCATAAAGGCCTTCAGCACCGCACTGCGGGGTGCCGTAACCCGCAGGCCGTGGGTCTTCAGCAGTTGGCTGATGTGGGCTGTGGTGCCGGTCAATTGATTTTGGGTTGGGCGTTGCGGGGGGATGCTGTCATCACTCAGCTTAAATGGCAAAGCCCGGGTGCCGATGGACGTTTAAAATCCATCTGCGCCAGGGCCGTGCGATAAACTTTCAGCCTGAGTTTTGTGCTGGCTGGGCAAGCGCCCCTTTTATGTTTGCCAGTCGCCGCCGAGGCAGATTATTGTTACTGGGCTACGCTGGTGGTTTTGGCCTTGCCGCTGCAGCAGCCGCCCTCTTTAGTGCACTCTTTTTTCTCGGCTGCCACAGGGGTGGTTGGCGCACTGGTGGTGGTTGCCGCACCTTTGGTGCACTCGGTGGTGTTTCCGCCGCAGCATCCGCTTTTGGCTTTTTTCCCTTTCGGCTTGTCATCGCCGCCCTGGGTTTTTTCTACAGCAGGTTTGCTATCGAAAGCCAGAGCAGTGGTGGTGCCTGCGATTCCGAGGCTCAGCCCGAGGCTGAGGACGGCTATAAAGATTTTTTTCATGATTTCGATTCGTTTTTTGTTTTAGGTGATGATTGGGGTTAAGTTATCAGGTCTATTAGCAAATTTACGGCCCAAATGGTTCAGCGGATTTTTCTTTCGGCCCAGCCGGGTTTTTTAAAAGCCCATCACGCCTATTCCGATGGTGAGGTAATTATAGGCAGGGCCGTTGGTATTGTTGAACATGTTGGCCATGTCATAGAAGGCTGAGACGGCAAAACTGCCAATGCCTATGCTGGCCGTGGGCCCGTAGCGATAAGGGTTCAGTTCGCTGGTGCGGTCATACTTCACCTTTTTGCGATTATCCATCTCATCCCTGTACTTTATTTTTTCTTTGCCGCTTACCAGCAGCCCGCCTTTAAAGCCGAGTGCCAGCTTGAAGCTATGGTCATCATTCGGCGCAAAATCAAAAGCAAGCTCGATGGGGAGTTCTACATATGCCAGGGCGAGCTTCTGCTTTTTAACATTGTCGAATGCATCCAAGCCGAATATTACCCTGCTGCTGCTGTCATTCACCATCCAGCCATTGGCATTGCTGTGAAAATTGATGGCCGAAATGCCAGGCATGATGTTGACACCAAACACGCTGCTATCCCTGCCCAGCCTGAAACCGGTGTAAAGCTCAAAGCCATTGTTCTTGGCAGGCTTCAGGTCAATCTGCGTGTCATAGTCCAGCCATTGGCTGTTGGTAATCTGTATTCGGTAGGCCCCGGGCAGTCCTTTGATAAAACTGATGTTCTGCGCAAAGGCGTAATTTTGCGTCCCCAGAAAGAGGAGGGTGCCGGCCAGCAGAGCTGAAAAGATTTTGCGGCTGTTCATTTGGTTTTTTTTGATGTTTGTGGTGGCAAAAAGGCTGATGGTGGCTGGTTTGGCAAATGCCAAGCCAAGCGGCACCCAATCAGGTTTTGTTAAGCCATCAGCACAACAAAACTAAAACACCGCGCGCCTGGCAATTCCCCCCGCAGCCAATAGGGCATCATCACCAGCACATGCCGCTCGACCAGCCTACAGAAGCCCAGGAAATGACCTTTATGGATCACCTGGAGGCCCTGCGCTGGCACTTGGTGCGCAGTGCAGTGGTGGTGCTTGTGCTCAGCATTGGCAGCTTCATCTTTATGGATTTTATTTTCAACACCATCATCATGGGGCCAAAGCATATTGACTTTTGGACCTATCGGCAGATGTGCCGCCTGGGTGAAATGATGGGAATGGCCGAGCGAATGTGCCCAAAAGAGCTGAAGTTTACCCTGATGAACACCACGATGGCAGGCCAGTTTATGCAGCACATCAAACTGAGTTTTACAGTGGGGATTGCCGTTGCTTTTCCATATGTAGGCTGGGAACTTTGGCGATTCTTCAGCCCCGCGCTCAATGGCAGGGAAAAGCGGCTGGCAGCATACCTGATTGCCCCAGTGATCCTCTTCTTTCTGACTGGGATGCTGTTCGGGTACTATGTGCTGACACCGATGACAATCCAGTTTCTGGCCAATTACATGCTCAGCCCCGACATCGCCAACAACATCACACTCGACAGTTACCTGAGCACGCTGACGCTGACTTGCCTGTCAACTGCCGTGATTTTCGAGCTGCCGATGATCATTCTGCTGATGGCGAGCCTGAACCTGGTTACAGTGCGGCTGCTGCGCAAAGGCCGCAAAATGGCCATCATCATCATCCTGGTGCTGGCTGCTGTGCTGACCCCCAGCCCCGACCCCCAGAGCCAGATGCTGCTGGCCGTGCCTTTCTATGCCCTTTATGAACTTAGCATTTGGGTGGCATATGGCGTTGAGCGGCGCAGGGCATTGCGCATCAGGGCCGAGGAACGCGCCCTCACCCGCAGAAAAGACTAAGCCTGCTGCTGCCCATCCCCTGCGATGGCATCGCTTTGATGGATGCGGATCCCTGGCTGGCCCTGCAACGCATACCGAACCATTGCATTGGCGATGACCTCTGCCTTTATTGGCCGCCACTTTTTCATTTTGCCGCCCATCATCGGGCTGAATATCACACCGATGCGGCCAGCCAGCCACTCCATGGTACGGCTTTCTTTCCGATTTCCGAGGATGACAGACGGCCGGAGGATATCGAGTGAATGGAAGCCGAGGTCCATCATGGCATTTTCGGTTTTGGCTTTGGTGCGCAGGTAGGGGGTGCTGCCGTTGCTGTCGGCGCCGATGCTGCTCACCAGCACTGCGCGCGTGGCGCCGCAGGTCTGGGCCTGCACTGCCGCCCGCAGTGTGTACTCATAGTCCACTTTCTGGTAGCCGTTGGGCCCGCTCTTGGCCAGTGTGGTGCCCAGGCACAGGTACACATCGTCTATGTGGTTCGGGCCGCAGGTTTCTCTCAGCCGCTCAAAGTCAATTGCCTCGCTTTTCAGTTTGGGGCTGGTATAGTCCAGCGGCCGGCGTGCCCATGCAATTACCCTGGTGTAAGCATCGTGCTGAAGGGCAGCTTTCACCACCAGATCGCCTATCAGACCCGTTGCCCCAACCACCGCGCAGCTGCGTCCGTTTTCCATGCAGCGAAGGTAGGGGAAGGGCAGACGTGGATTCTTTGCTGGCAGATAATCGTGCTTGCGGAAAAAGCACAGAGCTTTAGCTAACTCAGAGGATAGACTGGGCAAGCTTGCGGCTTAGGAGCCTGCTGACTGCCTTGCCGCCAATGGGCACGAAATTGGCTGAGTGCCGCGCGTGCGCAGAAAAACCCCGAGGCTGCAGGAACTGGCCACCCTGCCCAATTATCATGACATGCCCTCGGCAACCGCTGGGCACTGGGCCGAAATTTTCGGAAGCACCAGCCCCATCACGCTCGAGCTGGGGTGCGGCCAGGGCCACTACACACTCGCACTTGCCGAAAAATATCCGCAGCGCAGCATCATCGGGGTGGATATCAAAGGAATCAGGCTTTGGAAAGGGGCAAAAATGGCGATTGAACGCGGCCTGGGCAACGCCAGGTTTGCCCGCCTCCGCATCGAAACCCTGCCCGAGGTTTTCGGCAAGGGCGAGGTGGATGAAATATGGATCCCTTTCCCCGACCCCCAGCCAAAGCCCTGCAAATGGAAAAAAAGGCTCATCAGCCAGCGGTTCATCCATGCTTATCTCCAGGTGCTTAAGCCAGGCGGCATCATCCATTTTAAAACGGACAACCACCCGCTCTTCGAATTCGCACTCCAGCACATCGCCGCACTCGATGGCATCACAATAGAGGACTATACGTGGGACCTGTATGCCCCCAGCCCCCTGCTTGATGAGCTGACGGGGGTGCCCACAAAATATGAGGAAAAATTCCGTGCCGAGGGGCTCACCATCAAATATCTGCGGATGCGGGCTGGCTGATGGCCCAATTGGCTAAGGGATGAAAATGAAAAAGGGGAGTGCCGCGCTTTGCGGACACTCCCCTTTTGTCGATGCAAATGCTAATCTGACATCGGGGGGATTATACCCCTGATGAAAGCCGCATTGATTGTTTTGATTTTACTTGATGAACAAGCTAGCAATTGCCAGCACAGCGTTTTTATCCAGCGGCTCATCCCATGCCTCGCGGATTCCCGCGGCAGGCACCGATGTTACGGTGGCTACATCAATGTTAAGGTGGGTTTGGTTGTTCTCACCTTTATAAATGTCGTTGGTTGCTGCAGGCATGCCATTGGCAGGTCCGTCAGCCCCAGT
>CBDTVD010000035.1:0-10827 GCA_965363965.1 uncultured bacterium | reverse complement strand
CAGAAACAGCAATGCAAAAACGGATATCAACACATGCCTGCCTGAATGCCTGGAGACAATATAGAATCACGGGTTTGCCATTGAGGTCCATAAACTGCTTGGGCACCCCGCTGCCGATTCTGCTGCCAGAGCCGCCTGCCGCAATAATTGCCCACCGCGCCATGGCGCGCTCAGATTATCAGCATGGCATCGCCATAATCCAGGAACCGGTATTTTTCCTTGATGGCAATGTCATAGGCCTTCAGCAGCAAATCAACCCCTGCAAATGCTGCTGTGCTGATGAAAAACGCACTTTTGGGTGCATGGAATCCAGTTACCATGGCAGTGGGAATGCTGAACTCAAAAGGCGGGTAAATCCATTTTTCGGTCCAGCCCTCAAGTGATTTAACCCGGTTGTTGGCAGCAGCTGACTCGACAGCCCTCAGCACCGTGTTGCCCACCGCAACCACATTCGCCTTTTCAGCTTTGGCCTCATTAATAACTTTTGCTGCCTCGGCTGGGATGATGTAGTTTTCAGAATCGAGTTTGTGCTTCGACAAATCTTCGACTTCAATTTTTCGATAAGCTCCCAGGCCGAGGTGCAGGGTAACTTCTGCCACCTTTATTTCTTTCAATTCAAACCATTTAAAAATTTCTCGGCTGAAATGCAGGCCTGCAGCGGGTGCGGCCACGGCTCCGCTGGTTTTTGCGAAAATGGTTTGGTAACTTTCTTTGTCATTGGGTCTGGCACTCCGCTGGATGTATTTGGGCAGGGGGGTATCGCCCAGCATCATCAGTTTGTGCAGAAACTCTTCGTCGCTGTCATCGCCCAAAAATTTCAGCGTGCGGCCACGGCTTGTAGTGTTGTCTATCACCTCGGCCACCAGCACATCTTCCAGGCTATTGGGAAATGTAAAAAAAAGCTTATTTCCAACCCTGATTTTCCTTGCTGGGTCAACAAGCACATCCCAAAGCCTCAGGTCATGATTCAGTTCCCTCAGCAGAAATACTTCAATGTCGCTGCCGTTGCGCTCTTTGTTGGCAAAAAGCCGCGCTGGAAAAACTTTGGTATTGTTAACAACAAACACATCCCCCTTGTTGAAGTAATGGTGGATATCTTTGAATTTTTTATGCTCGATTTCGCCAGAAGCTCTGTGCACAACCATCATCCTGGATTCATCCCTGTAATCAGCCGGCTCTTGGGCTATTAGTTCTTCAGGTAAATCAAATTGGAATTCGGTTAGTTTCATCGACATAATTTTGAGAATTTAGGCGGGCAAAATTACAATCCGCGCACCCAAAGCCAACAATTAAGCACACAGAAAATGCCCTTTGCACTGATATTGGAAAGCATCAAATTCAGTTTCAGCAATCTGAAATCCAATTTGCTGCGCACAGTGCTCAGCCTGCTGGGCATCACCATTGGGGTGTTTTGCATTGTCAGCATCCTGACACTGGTTGACAGCCTTGAGGCCAGCATAAAGGACTCGACAAAGGAGCTGAGTGACCAAAGTGTATTCGTGGAAAAATGGCCCTGGACATTCGGGGCGGACTATCCCTGGTGGAAATATGTGAATCGCGATGAAGTGAGGCCTGAGGAAAGTGACCAGTTAAAGCAACTTTTGCCCGAGGACTACCTGGTGAGTTATAACATGGCCAGCACCAACGAAATGATGAAGGCGGCGGATAACACTGCCAGCGGAATAACCATCAATGGTATTGGATATGATTTCCTATCCATCATGCCGATGGATTTTTCAGCAGGAAGGTATTTCAGCGAGGAGGAAACCAGGGCGGGTGCCGAGTCCATGATATTGGGATATAACCTTTCACATCGGTTGTTTTTAAACCCACGCGATGCAATAGGAAAGTATGTGCTGTTTAAAGGAAGAAAGCTGTTGGTAACAGGTGTTTTGGCCAAGGTGGGGAATTCAACCGGCATGAAGGGTGGGATGGATGACCGTGCACTTATCCCCATGAACTTTCTGCGAAGGCTCGGATATAATTCTCAGCAAAGCAACCATGCCGTTATTTTGGTGAAAGGCGGCAAGGGCATTGACATGGACGCATTAACCTATGAAGTGGAGGGTGCCATGCGCCAGGTGAGAAGATTGCCCCCTGAGGATGAATCTGACTTTGCAGTCAATAAAATGACCATGTTTTATGACATCCTGAAAAAACTGTTCGGCCAAATCAGTAAATACGGGTGGATTATCGCCGCCTTCAGCATCATCGTGGGCGGTTTTGGCATTGCCAATATCATGTTTGTGAGTGTGAAGGAACGCACCAACATCATTGGAATTCAGAAAGCACTGGGCGCAAAAAAGGGGTTTATCTTAATGCAGTTTTTGGTGGAATCTGTGATGCTCTGCATTCTGGGCGGAATTGTAGGCCTATTGCTGATCTGGCTTTTGGGACTGGCACTCACAGCACTGGTGGGCTTTCCTTTTGCCCTCAATTCAGCCAACGTGCTCATTGGCCTAAGCCTTTCGGCAGCCATCGGAATTCTTTCTGGCCTTATACCTTCAGTTCAGGCGGCTGGGCTAGACCCGATTGAAGCTATTCGGAGCAATGGCTAAACGGTAACTTCATCTTCAGCTATCACTTCCTTCACCTCAGGCACCACGCGCTTCAGCAGGTTCTCAATTCCAGATTTCAAGGTAAGTGCTGAAGAAGGGCAGCCGCTGCAGCTGCCTTTCAATCGCAGCCTGACTATGCCATCATTGAAATCGAGAAATTCGATTGCACCGCCGTCCATTTCCACGGCCGGCTGAATTTGCAGGGCAAGGATTTGCTTGATTCTTTCAACAGCCCCCTCGGCCAAAGTGTCGTCCGAAACAGGGGTAAATGCCCTTTCTTTTTCAACATCACTGATCAGTTCATTTCCCGCTTCCATTTCCTCCTTGATCAGTTTTCTGAGCTTGGGGATCAGCTCGACCCACTTTGCATCTGCCGATTTGGTAATGGTGATGAAGTTTTGAGCCATAAAGACTCGATTGATATCGCTGAACTCAAATATTTTCTGCGCTATAGGGGCGCCATTTAAATCAGCAGCCCTGATGTATTCCAGCGTCCCATTTTCCAGAACGGGACGGTTGGTTACAAATTTGAGGGCATCGGGGTTTGGAGTCGCCTCGGCATAAACGGTTACAAATGGGTTCGACATTGGATTGACTTAATTACAAAATGCCATCACGGGACGTTCAAATATTTGTGCGTTTGCACACTCACCCTCCAGCGCGGGTGGGCTTTTGCAAACTCGATTATCCACTGTGCTGCAGTCTCACGCCTGCTCCACTCAGGCTGCAGCAGCAATGCGCAACTTTCCCTGACATAATTTGCTTGCTGCTGTGCCCATTTTAAATCGTGCTGGTTAAAAACAATCACTTTCAGTTCATCGGCCAATTGATATGCCTGCTGCAGCGGAAGTTTAAATTTCTTCGGTGAAAGGGTGACCCAGTCAAACCGGCCAGTGAGTGCTGACGAGCCAGAGGTTTCAATATGGGTGCGCAAACCTGCCTGATGCAAGGCGCCTGTTAAGGGTTCCAGATTGTGCAGGGCTGGTTCACCCCCTGTGATTACTGCTATTTCAGCGCCGCTGTGCTTTGCATTTTCCGCCAATTGTGAGACGGAAAATAGCGGATGAGAATCGAGTGGCCAGCTCTCTTTCACATCGCACCAAACACAGCCGACATCGCACCCGCCCAGCCTGATGAAATAGGCTACCCTTCCCGCATGGATTCCCTCACCCTGTATGGTGAGGAACTGCTCCATTACAGGCAGCTGACTGCCATCAGAAGGCTGGCCTGATTTCATTTTTCCAGCACCAGGCTTGGTATGTATTATACAAAAGCGAGGCGATGGTCATTGGCCCGACACCACCAGGCACTGGAGTTATTGCGCCAGCCACTTTTGCCACATCAGCAAAATCCACATCTCCTGAAAGCCGATACCCTGATGGTCGATTTTCATCATCCACGCGGCTGATGCCGACATCAATTACCACCGCGCCTTGTTTCACCGACTCCGCTTTCAAAAATTCTGCTTTGCCAATGGCAACAATCAGTATATCGGCCTGCCGAGTTATCTCGCTCAGGTTTTTTGTTTTGCTGTGGCAAATGGTGACGGTGGCATTTCCTTTTGCACCTCCCCTGCTGAGCAGTACAGACATTGGGGCGCCGACTATATGGCTGCGGCCAACCACCACACAATGTTTCCCGCTTGTGTCTATGCCGTAGTAATCCAGCAAGATCATCACGCCTTGGGGCGTTGCGGGAATAAAACTCGGCAGATTTTTCATCATCTTGCCCAGGTTGAGTGGGTGAAAGCCATCCACATCCTTATCGCTTGCAACTGATTCGATGATTAGCGCAGAGTCTATGTGTGCAGGCAGGGGCAGCTGGACAATAAATCCGTCAACTTTTTCATTACTGTTCAGGCCAGTGATTACATCCAGCAGTTCCTGCTGACCCACTGAATGGGGCAAATGAATGATCTGCGAAGAGAACCCTATTTCAAGGCAGGCTTTCACTTTGCCGCCGACATAGGCCAGGCTTGGGGCATCATCACCCACCAGCACGGCAGTCAAATGGGGCTTTGTCAATGCACCCTCAGTAGCCTCGGCGAGTTTGCTCCGCAAATCGGCTGCGGCAACCTTTCCGTCTAATATCTGCATTGGGGCCGCAAAACTACCTTTTAAAATGTCGGCCCTGGAAATTCAGGCCTCCTGCATTTCAATCTGCCTTATGGCTCAGAATGCATAACCGATCTTTATTCCCGCAGCAACCAAAGGGTTGAGGTCCCCCCCGCTCACCACTTCATATTTACCAGTTTTATCTTGGAACCTTAAACGATTGCCTTGCTTGTATCTGACACCGAGTCCATAATAAATATCGTAATAAAACGCCCCGCGGAATACTTCCTGGAAACCGTTGATGATTAGAAAGTCATAATCAGTTATCTGAACCTGGCTGGTCAAACTTTCGCTCGATGACGGATATAAATAGTATTGGAGTTGATACCTGTATTGCCGGTACCTGCCTTGAAGGCCGAAATAATTGCCCTGGGGAAAATAAAGTTCACCTTTGGGATAATACCTCATCGAAAGTTTTCCGGTAACGCTGGGCTGCTGAATACGGGATATCAGAATTTCCTCTGCGGCACTCTCGTAAATCAATCCAATGTTGTTGAACACCGACCTGAATGTTATTCCGGCAGCCCCTTCAATGCTGAATTTATTTGACAATCGCTTTTCAATGTAAACCGGTGCTTCGCCCACCACCAGCAGCAGGGGATTGATTTTGACCAAAGTGCGCGGTGCATCTTCGCCACCCTGGCCATCATCAAAGTATTTATCCAACTTGATTTTAGGCTTGGGCAATGTATCCGCTGGCGTGGTTTGACCGCTGGCATCAAATGTCCACAGGATAAAGGCTAACAGCCCAAAGAGGATTTGGCTCGGCTTCATCGCTGATTGGTGTTTATTATTCCCATTTTCAAAACAACCCGAATGCACTGGCTAAAGTTAAAGAACAAGGGGCGAATATAGGTTTTGAGAGTTTTTCATCCCTCACATTTGCATCTCAGGAATTGATGCGGGCAAAAAATGGTATCATATTCGAATTGGATCATCAGCACCCCACTTCCGCCACTGAATTGCACCCTATCCGCCCCTTGCACTTGACTAAAAAAATCCAATCATTCAAATTTTCGTTTTTCCTGCTCGGCCTGTTTGCGGCTTCAGGGTTATCTGCCCAATCAGTTACACTTGATTGGGGGCCAGTATATTCAGCTGGTGACAGATGGATTAAATACCATTTTATTGGTGCCACTGACGGCAAGATATATGGCTGGCGGCACTCAGATTCTAATCCCTCTGGTTTCGACCTTGTCATTCATAACATGGCATATGTGGAATTAGAAACCAAGCCGCTGATTTTTCCCGATACCAAAGGCAAAGAACTCAATTTTGAGAATACGCTGATGATTCAGGGTAAAATCTACATTTTCATGTCCTTTTACAATTCCAAGCAGGAACGCAATTATGCCTTCGGCGGAAGGGTGGATACTGCGTCTGGCAGAGTTGAGAATTTTCAGAATGTAGATGAAATTTCAGCCAGCAACAAAAAAAACAATGGATCTTTTAATTTTTCAGCTTCTGCCAGCGGCACTCATATTCTGGTTTACCATGATGCTCCCTATGAAAAAAAAGAAAATGAAAGCTTTGGAATTCAGGTTTTGGATACCGGGCTTCATCAAGTTTGGGGGAGGAAAACTCGACTTTACTATGAGGACAGCGATTTTGAAATTTCGAAATATCTGCTGACGAGTACGCTGGAGGTTTTTTTGATAGGAAAGTATCAGGAAAGCAGAAAGGAGAAAAAAGATGGCAAGCCGGCCTATAAATATCTGCTGTATAAATTGACGGCAGATGAACCCAAACCTGTTAAATATGAAGTGCAGGATGCTGGGCAATTTTTGAGCAATGTAGCATTATTTGAAACCACAGATAAACAACTCAGAATTGCCGGCACCTTTTCGGGAGAAAGCAGTGGCAGGGTAAAGGGCATTGCAACAAGCGGAGAAATCGACTTTAGCCAAAAATTTATCCCCTTGCGGATGCAGCCGCTGCCAAGGTTATCGCAGGATATGAACGGTGATGCCAGGAGAAATGACGAACTGAAAGACTATAGAATAAGGAAGATATTCAATCAGCCAGACGGAGGAATAACTGTATTGATGGAGCAATTTTTCGTTCGAGTGGTTACCCACACCAACGGCGGCCCGGCAGGGGCTGCATTCACGTCAACAACTACTTATTACTATTACAGCGACCTGAAGGTGGTACGCGTGCTGAAGGATGGCACAATAGCCTGGGAAACAGACATCAGCAAAATGCAGGAAACTGTGGATGATGAGGGCATTCTTTCCTCTATTGCCTCGACGATGGATGATGCAGGCAACATCTGCATTGTTTATAATGACAATGAAGACAATGCATATCGGGACCCAAGCGACAACCCCAGGTATTTTGTGCGACTGAGAAACAGCGGAACCTTCGCCGCAATGGTATCACCTGATGGAGTGCTGAAAAAATCACTGCTGTTTACTTTTAAAGAAAAGGGGGTTTCTCCCATCGTCAAACAGGCCTTGCCCATGGGCGATGATAAGCTGCTTTTTTACGGGTATAGTGCGGGGAAAAATGCTGACCGTCTTTTTAGCGTCCAGTTTTAATTTGGCCAACAGACCGATGAAACATTAGATAAAGATTCGATTGATGATACATCCCTAATTCGGTCTCCATTAATTGTATCGTGATACTCTCAAAAAAAATCCACGCCCCCCAGTATTACAATTTGAGTATTTTTGCGGGCCGCCAAGGTCTAAATTTTTACAGGCCGCTGCATTTCGATTCCTTATGACTTACGCAAACTGCCAAGCACAATCATGCTGGAAAACCGCACTTTTTTTCATTTTACTTTTCTTTTCCATTGCAAACTTTGCGCATGCTCAGAACCCAACTGTAAGACTTGGTGAACAATTGACTGAGGCAACCTCTCGAAAACTGGGTTTTACACTTATCGGGCAAATCGGCGATGAGGTTTATTGCTACAGGAACACCCCCCGCAAGAATGCCTCGATTGACTTAATTGTGCTGGACACGATGTACACAGTCAAGCGATTGAAAACCGTCATTGTTCCTGACACCAAAGGAAACGAAATCACCATAGAGCGGTTTTTGGTTTCGAAGGATAAAATTTATCTGTTCACTTCCTTCTATAACGATAAGCAGGATAAGAATTATGTTTTCGGAGGCTTGCTGGATCCTGGCACTGCAATGATCACCAATTTTAAGGCGCTGGATTATATAGACGCCGAAAATAAAAACCGCAAAGGAAGTTTCAGCTTTGGATTTTCACCTGACTCTCAGCACATACTTGTTTATCATAATGATAAAGGGCGAAAAAATTACAAAGAAAAGTTTGGGGTCCAGATACTCGATCTCGCGATGGAAAAACAATGGGAGCGGAGAACTTCACTCAGTTATGCTGAGGGTGATATTTCGATCACAGACGTGGTATTGCTGAATGATTTATCAGTTTACATCTTGGGCCGATATCAGCCAGAAAGAAAAACCAAGAAAGAAGGAAAGCCTACTTATGATTATTTGGTTTTCAGGCTGAAAAATGCAACAGACAAAATTGAAAAATTCGCAATAGAAGACGAAGGATTCTTTTTGAGTCAGTTTAACCTGGTGCAATTGCCCACCGACAAAGTACAGCTGATTGGCACCTATTCAAATGACAATAAGACGTCTAAAATTGACGGCTTAGTAACCTCATCGCCCAGTCCATTCACAGGTAGTAAGCTATTACTAAGGAAAGCTGATTTGCCTGCGGATTTCCTGAAGAAAGATGTCTCAGAGGCTGAAAAAAGCAAAAACAAAGCAAATGAATTGTCAAATTATATCCTTCGCAATTTTTTTGCAGGCAAGGATGGCTCCATCACAGTACTGATGGAGCAGTATTATATGTATGTAGTAACCACTACCACCAGCAATGGCAGCACCTCTACCACCTATCATTATGTATATAACAACATCAAGGTAAGCAAAATTGATGCAGCTGGCCAGTTGGTTTGGGTTTCCAATATCCTGAAAATTCAGCATACTGTAAATGATGATGGCTTCTTTTCCTCAATCAGTTCCATCATGGATTCAAAAGGGAATGTGCAGATTATTTACAATGACCACTCAGATAATCTGAACAATCTATTTGTCAAGAAGTCAGAAACCTCAGACAAAACCATACCATTTGGCAAACTGAAGAAATCCTCGGTATTTGTAGCTACCGTTTCTCCGGAAGGAACTGTAACCAAAAAACCGATAGTGAGTTATAAAACCGCAGTAGCTTTGCCCAGAGTAAAAACTGGGATTAACACTCGGACCAATCAGTTGCTTTTTTATGCATACAGCCGAAGTAAATCCAAGGACAGGTTGTTCAATGTCAATTTTTGATTTATTTCATTCGGCTAATCACTTCAGGGTGCATTAAAGTTTATGCCATTCTTTCACCTGTGTCGTGTTATATGGTTTAACGCAATGCCGGCTGCCACGCTGACATTGAGGGAGCCAACATTCCCTTTCAGGGGTATTTTGACCAAACGGCTGCATCCCTTCAGCGAGGCATCACTCAGGCCCTTTTCTTCATCGCCCATCACGATTGCCACAGGGCCAGATGGGTGGTAATCTTCCAATAAGTCGTTTGCCTTTTCAGAGAGGCCTATTGTTTCTACACCATTTCCTGCGAGTGTTTTCAGTGCACCTTCAATACTTTTGAATCGGCTCACCAGCAGATGGCTGAGCGCACCCGCAGACGTTTTGAGTGCCGCATCGCCCAGCGGCGCACTGTTTCCTATGCCAGTGGCCAGAATTTGCCCGCCGAAACAATGCAGGCTGCGCGCCATGGCCCCAATGTTACCGACATCGGTTATTCCATCACTCACCAATAAGAGCGGTTCCTCCCCGAGCTCATAGACATGCATCAATGCAGCATCCAGTTCTATGAATTCAAAGGGACTTGCCATGGCGATGATTCCCTGGTGGTTTCCCCTGCTGAGGGTATCGAGTTTTTCTTTTGGTACCCTGCTCACTGGGATGCTTTGTGCGGCTGCCATTTGTGAAACGAGCCTGCCCACCTCAGCGCTGATCCCTCGGAACATAAATATCTTGGCTATTGGGTGGCCGCTTTTCAGCATTTCGACAACAGGATGAACCCCGAGGATATAATCGCCCTTTTTCATTTCAGCCTGCAAAGCAACATGAAGATCGGAGTACTGAGCGACACCCACGGCCATTTGGATGATATTTTTTTGAGGCATCTGCGGCAATGTGATGCTGTTTGGCATGCGGGGGACATTGGCGATGACCACTGCCTGAAAGATTTGCCCCAAGCGACAGATTTTCGGGCGGTATATGGCAACATTGATGGGCGACCCACGCGGCTTGCATATCCTGAAAGGTTAAGTTTTGATGCTGAAGGCTTGAAGGTCTGCATGGCGCATATAGCGGGCAGGCCAGGGCGATATCATGCAGCAATCAGGGAATGGATATCAGCCGAAAACCCTCATCTATTCATCACTGGCCACAGCCACTTGCTTGTTGTAGAAAAAACAGCGGGGCATTTGCACATCAACCCTGGGGCAGCTGGCTTGCATGGCTTTCATAAGGTTCGGACGATTGTAACGCTTGAAATCATAAAAGGGAAAATGGGCAACTTGAAAGTGATTGAGCTGCCGCGCTGGCCCCAGCCGGTGCACAGTTAACAGTCTTTGGTTTGCCACGGGTAAATTGTGAATCTAAATTTGCCGCCGTGTTCCGCCAGTGGATTATTTTCCTCGGCCTTATGGCTTTGTCAGCCTTTGGCCTTGAAGCACAGCCTCGGCTGGGCCTGAAGGAATGCATTGAAATGGCAGCTTCGGCCAATCCGCAAGTGAAGTTGGCGTATGCAAGTGCTGCAATAGATTCTGTGAGCCTTTTGAGTTCTCGCGGAAATTATTTGCCGAGTATCAATGCCAGCCTGCAGCAGAATTTCAACTTTGGCCGAACCGTTGATGTAACCACCAATCAATTTGCCAATACCCAAACCCGAACCACTTTTGGCACATTGAGTGGCAGCTTGCCGCTTTTCAGTGGATTTGCCATCCGAAATCAGGTGAGGCAATCAGAATCAATTTATCGGTCTTCAGCAAACACCGCACAGCAAACACTCAATGATATCAGCCTGGCAGTAGCCAATGCCTATTTAAGTGCGCTGCTTGCCAAAAACAGGCTCAGCCAGGCTGTGGCTC
>CBDTVD010000034.1:0-10915 GCA_965363965.1 uncultured bacterium | reverse complement strand
ATGGACCTCAATGGCAAACCCGTGATTCTATATTGTCTCCAGGCATTCAGGCAGACATGTAGGGATATCCGTTTTTGCATTGCTGTTTCTGCCCAACATAAAAATCACACGCTGGGGATTTTAAGGGGGACTGAATTTGAGGGTTCCGCAATTGTGTCAGGTGCTGAAACGCGATTTGACACCGTTAAAAATGCACTTGGAAGCATTTCTGCCGACCCCGCAGACCTTATTGCCGTACATGATGCAGCAAGGCCACTGGTTTCCAGCAATCTGATTAACCGATGCCTAAAATTGGCGGCGGAAAATGGATCAGCCATTCCTGCAATACCAGTGGCGGAGTCCATCAGAAAAATTTCCACTGCCGGCAGTACTGCTGTTGACAGAGGGGATTTTGCAGCAATTCAAACCCCGCAGGTTTTCCGCGCCGATTGGCTAATGAAGGCATACCAAGCCCCATATTCCCCTCGATTTACAGATTGTGCGAGCGTTGTTGAGGCAGGTGGTTATCCCATCCATTTGGCGGAGGGTGAGCCAATGAATATCAAGCTGACATATCCATCTGATTTTGCGGTTGCAGCAGCTCTGCTGGCCCATAGGGCTTGAAGTTCTTCAATAACAACTTGGCAGTTCTCCAAACTTTGGATGCTCCATTGTAACTTCGCGCCCTCATATAGATTTATGAAAAAGGAGACCAAACTCGGATGATTGGGAGAGACAGGGGAAACAACCGCGGTTCTCGTCCTGACAGGAATCAGCGCCAAAATCGTGAAAACACGCAGCAAAGCACTGATTACAACTACATTGAAGGTACGCAGATTTATCAAAACCGCGATGACCTGGACGCCATTATTCAGATGAACAGCAATCCGTCAAGGGATGACTTTGACTGGGATGCCGTTGAAGGCACAAAAAAATCTGCTGGTACCACTGCCGATGAGCAGCTGGAATCGCGTTATGAAAATTCCTTTGCTGACATCGCTGAGCGCTCTGTCGTAATGGGGCGCGTGGTGGCCATCACCGATCGTGATGTTGTGCTCAACATCGGGCACAAAAGCGATGGACTGGTTTCAAAAAGCGAGTTCAAGTATAAGGATGACCTCAAAGTCGGCGACGAAGTTGAAATCCTGGTCGAGACCAAAGAGGACAAGCATGGCCAGGTGGTCATCAGCCATCGCAAAGCCCAGGCAGAGCGGTCATGGACTGAACTTAGCGCAGCCCTTGCTGAGGATACAATCGTCAAAGGATATATCAAGGAGCGCACAAAAGGCGGAATGATCGTGGACCTGAATGGCCTGGATGCATTTCTTCCTGGTTCGCAGCTTGATGTCAAGCCTATCAAAGACTATGACACCTACGTAGGCCAGACGATTGACCTTAAAATTGTTAAAATGAACGACGTGTATCGAAACATAGTCGTATCACATAAAGCCATTATTGAGGGCGACCTGGAAGCGCAGAAAAGCGAAATCCTCGGCAGCCTCGAGAAAGGTCAGATTCTGGAAGGGGTGGTTAAAAACATCACCACCTTTGGCGCATTTGTCGATCTTGGCGGTGTGGATGGACTCATTCACATCACAGATATGTCCTGGAGCCGCATCACCAACCCTGAAGAAGTTGTTACAGTGGGCGAAAAGGTAAATGTTGTTGTCCTTGATTACGATGAAGAGAAGAAGCGCATCAGCCTCGGCATGAAGCAGCTGATGGCCCACCCATGGACTACCCTCCCAGAGGATGTCAAAGAAGGGTCGGTTGTCAAAGGCCGCGTAGTCAATATCGAGGATTATGGTGCTTTCGTCGAGATTGCTCCAGGCGTAGAAGGATTGATTCACGTTTCAGAAATGTCGTGGAGTTCCCACCTGAAAAGCCCCCAGGAATATGTCAAGCAAAACGAAGAGCTTGATGTCAAAATCCTCAGCATTGATAGGGAAGATCGCAAACTCAGCCTAGGGCTGCGTCAGCTTTCAACCGATCCATGGGATGTCATCGAGAACAAGTACACAGTTGGCAGCAAACATCCGTCAGTTGTGCGCAGCATGACAAACTTCGGATTGTTTGTAGAACTCGAGGAAGGAATTGATGGCCTTGTGCACATCAGCGACCTCAGCTGGACGCGCAAATTTGCTCACCCAGCAGAATTCACTAAAGTTGGCGAGCCATTGGAAATCGTTGTTCTTGGCCTCGATAAAGAAAATCGTCGTCTCAGCCTCGGCCACAAGCAATTGGAGGAAGACCCGTGGGATACATTCGAAACCATTTTCCTTGAAGGTTCAGTGCATGAAGGTGTAATCCAAAGCATCGACGATAAAGGTGCAATCGTAGCGCTGCCCTATGGTGTTGAAGCGTTTGCATTTAAAAAGTCACTCAGCAAAGCCGATAAAACAAAACCCCGTGTTGATGAAACACTTGAGTTTCGCGTACAGGAATTCGACAAAACCAATCGCAGAATTGTGGTTTCACACACTGATGTCTGGCGCGAGGAAGACCGCAACCGCAAAGAAGGTGAAAATCAGCAGCGCAAAGCTGACGATGTAAGGGTAAGAAAAGACCTGAAAAAAGTCAAAGCTTCTGCCCAGAGTTCTACCCTTGGCGATGAAAACGATGTACTGGCACAATTGAAAGCCAAAATGGAGCAGACTGATAAAGTCAAGCAAAAAGAGGCCATCAATCTTTTGAATGAGAAAGCGAAAGCCAAATCAGCCAAAGCCGCAGAAGATGCGGAGGCAAGCGAAGAGGAAACGGAGGACGCAACTGAAGTAACCGAAACCGAATCTGCTGTCGCCGAAACCCCATCAGCTGAGAACGATGTTCAAGAAGCTGCACCTGCAAAAAAGGCATCGAAGAAAAAGGCAGTTACAGAGCCTGAATCTACTCCCGATACCGAGCCAACTGAAACCGAGTAATAATCTTTAAGAGGCGACCCGCCTTAAGGGAGCCTCTCCATGTTAATGTGCCCGATTGCTGCTTTGATAGCTGGTAATCGGGCACTTTTCATTTCAAGGCAACGTCCAATCAATGGCTCCCTTATCCTTTATTTTGAGAAAGTCATTTGCTTTACTGAAGTGTCTGCATCCAAAAAATCCGCTGTGCGCACTGAATGGCGAGGGGTGCGGAGCCGTCAGAATGAGGTGTTTTGCGTCGTCTATCAGATTAGATTTTTGCTGGGCAAATTTTCCCCACAGCATAAAAACAATTCCTTCTCTGTGCTTGCTGATCGCCGAAATGGCAGTATCAGTAAAATTCTGCCATCCCAGATTTTGATGTGATGCAGCAGCATTCTTCTCCACCGTCAATATAGAATTCAAAAGCAACACCCCCTGGGTTGCCCAGGGGCTCAAATCGCCTGTAGTGGGCTCCTGAATCGCCAAGTCCGCCGCTAATTCTCGGTAAATGTTTTGCAGGCTTGGCGGCAGCCGCATGGCAGGGTTAACCGAAAATGCAAGTCCATTGGCCATCCCGGGCGTATGGTAGGGGTCTTGCCCGAGTATTACTATAGCCACCGATGGAAATGGTGTCAGGTCGAATGCTCTGAAAATCTGGCTGCCAGCTGGATATATCGTCTTCCCTGCTTTTTTCTGGGCTTTGATTGCCTCAGAAAGATGAATAAAATAGGGCTTGGCGGTTTCAGGCTCAAGTATGGGCTTCCACGATGAATCAATCTGCAGCCCTTTACCTTGCTGTTGTTCTGACATTTAATTTTGAACTGGAGAAGGGGACGCAAAGTTTGGAATCAATCGTAATATATGGCGCTGGGGGGCTGGGCAGGGAAATTCTCTCGCTCATCCGATCTATCAATCAGCATAGGATAAGCTGGAATGTCCTCGGGTTCATAGATGACAGCAGGCAGGTAGGAGAACTTGTTAATGGCGCAGCTGTGCTGGGCAATTCAGACTTTCTTGCCCAAATGGATATTACAATCAATGTGGTGATTGCGGTGGGCAAGCCGCAAGCCCGACGCATCATTAAGGAAAAAATTCAGAATCCAAATGTAAGTTTCCCCATTTTAATCCACCCCAGCATCGAGATTGAGCGCTGGCAGAACGTGGAAATTGGGGCTGGAACAATCATCTGCGCAGGCAATATAATTTCTACGGATATTACAATCGGTGCATTTGTGGTTATCAATTGGGCCTGCACAGTGGGGCACGACGTTGTGATTGGTGATTACTGCTGCATTATGCCGGGGGTAAATGTCAGCGGATGCATCACAATGGGCGAGGAAATTTATGTTGGCACAGGGGCAAAATTGATTGACCACATAACCATTGGCAGCAGTGCTGTAATAGGGGCGGGCGCAGTCGTCATCAATAGCGTAGAGGGCGGCACAACCCACGTGGGTGTGCCTTCAGCACCCAGGCCAAAAGGGACCACGGAGGGCCTTGCTGTTTGATCCTTACACTGCTGGGTACTGGGACTTCAGGCGGTGTGCCTGCAATCGGATGCAAGTGCGATGTCTGTACCTCGCCTGACGAACGAGATAAAAGGTTTCGCACATCAGCCCTTTTGCAGAAAGGCGATGCCACAATTTTGATTGATGCAGGCCCCGACCTCCGCTCCCAGGCTCTCAGAATCCAGCTTGATCAAGTGGATGCTGTATTGCTTACCCATGAGCATCGCGACCACATTGGGGGAATTGATGATTTGCGCAGTTTCGACCGTGGCGATGGAGTTGATGTATTCGGTGATCAGCGTACCTTGAGTTCTGTTCGGCAATCTTATGCTTACATCTTCAGCAACAGCACTTATCCTGGTGTACCGCGTTTAAATCTTCATCTCCTTGAACCATATCAGGCAGTTTACATGCATGGAATTGAGATATTGCCCATTACGGTTATGCACCACAAGCTGCCCGTTATTGGTTTTATCTTCGACCACAGGCTGGCTTACATAACAGACGCGAATGCGATTCCCCCAGAATCAATGGCGGCATTGCAGGGTATCGATACCATAGTAATCAATGCGTTGCGCCAGGCTCCGCACATTTCTCATTTCAGTTTACAGCAGGCCATTGAGGCGGTAAGCCCCCTCAAGCCAAATCGCATTATTTTTACACACATCGCACATGATATGGGGCTCCACGCCAGCGTTCAGCAGGGCTTGCCCCCTGGGCATGAAATTGGCGTGGACGGGATGAAGATTGAGGTATGAATGCAGACCCAAATGCGATATTTTGCAGCCAGCAAGTCATACAGTCCATCGGCTTCAGTTTGGGTGAGAGTTTAATTGGAAAGCACTTGGCTGGTTTCCACTTCAATCAAAAAGAGAAATGGATAGGCCTCACTTTTCCTGAGATCCAGTACCAATTCAGGGTCGGGTCACCAACTGCTTTTTATTCCTCAGGGTACAAAATTGCGAGTGTGCAGAGCTTGCCAGCCGCTGTAATTTCCAATCCCTCAGTGGCAGGCGTGCTTATGGCTGAAAATGATAGGTTACTGCAAATCAGATTTTCCGATGGCAAGGCTCTGATTTTTCAATTCTTCGGCCGAAACGGCAATGCACTTGTACTTGATGCTGGCAAAATTTCCTGGAGCCTGCGTGTCAACCAATCAGAGGCCATTTTAGAATTGCAGCGGTGGAAATGGCAAGTACCTGCATCCCCTGCAGGAATTATCTCGCTAAGCGAGGGCGGTATTCCAACGCTGGAGGTAAATTCAACTATGCTCGATCCGCTCGATCAGATTTCTCAGGCAACACGGAAATTTTTCAAAATTGCTCGAGATTTAAAAGCCAAAGAGGATGCTGAAAATGCCTACCTGAAAGCGGTGGAAGCTTACCAGCGCAAAAAATCAGCTCTCGAAAACAGGCTTAACCATCTCGCTGGCTGGCCGCAATTCACTGCGCTCGGCCATGCTGTACTCACGGCTTCCTCTTCCTTTAACCCAGATTCTAACTCATTGACCATAACTAATTATGAATCAGGCGAAACAAGTATATTGACTCTGCCATCACACTCCACTCCAGCAGAGTATGCTCAAGTTCAGTTTGCAAAAGCCAAAGACATGCAGAAGGGCTGGAATGCAGCCCAAAAACAACTCGAAAACTTGGAGTTTCCACAGGCTAAAGCGTCAGGCCAACCTGGCCGGAGCTCTGCTGAACCCCCCAAAGCAATTGACGCCAGCAAAGCACAGATTTCAGGTTATCAAGTTTTTTTTGGGCGCAATGCAAGGGAAAATGATGAACTCGTAAAATCTGCCCACAAAGAGGATTACTGGTTTCATGCTCGCGGAGTTGCTGGCAGCCACGTGCTGCTGAAACCAAAAATAAAGTCTCAGCCGATACCTGCTGAAGTCCTGCAGCAGGCAGCAAGCCTGGCTGCATGGTTTTCAAAGGCGCGCGGAAGCGGACTTGTTCCAGTGGACTGCACCAAAGCCAAATATGTACGTAAGCCGAAAGGCGCCGCCCCTGGAGCTGTGAAAATTGAGAAGGAACAGACTTTGATTGTTGAGCCAATTAATGTGCTGAAGGCAGCTGATTGAATTTGACAACCAAAAAGCTTATTGGGAAAAATGCCATAGTCGCTGCCGCTATTGGCTTGGTAGCCATCCTGATTTTTATCCAGTGCAGGGATCAGCCTGGCGAAGAAAAATTAGGTGAAGCACCTGAAAATTTCCTAAATTTAGGCGATTCAGCCACCTACGTCGGCCCTGAAGCTTGCGGAGCTTGCCATGCAGACAAGTTAAAAAGTTTCAGCCATAACCCCATGAGCCAAAGCTGGCGGAGGGGTTCAGCACAAATGAGTACCGCGGATATCAATGGCGATGCAGTTTTTGATCCGTCGCTGGGCACGGGCTACTCAATGCTATCGGATAATGGTCAGCTCAAGATTCATGAGTTTCTGCTGAATCGTTCGGATACCATTTATAATCGCTTTACTGATGTAGATTACATTGTTGGCAGCGGCCACCACACCAATAGCCATGTAAGAAGCAGCAATGGATACCTCTATCAAGTTCCGCTGACATGGTATGCCCAGCAGCGCCAATGGAATCTGCCGCCAGGTTTTGAGAACGGCCACAATACCCGATTCTCGCGTGCACTCAATTCAGAGGGCCTCTCCTGCCACAATGCAGTCGCAGACCATGAGCCGAAAAGCTTGAATAAGTATTACAAAGTCCCCCTGGGAATAGACTGTGAGCGCTGCCACGGCCCAGGCTCAATCCATATAGCAGCGAAAAACAGAGGAGAGGTGATAGACACTTCTAAATATCGAGATTGGTCCATAGTCAACCCTCGCCGATTGCCCTTTGCTCTCCAGATAGATGTCTGCCAGCGCTGCCACCTGCAAGGTGATGCGGTTTTAAAAGCAGGAAAAACCTGGTACAGTCATCAGCCTGGCATGCCGCTCAGCCATGTGATGGACGTTTTTCTTCCAACTTTTGAGGGCGAGGATGCAGGATTTTTGATGGCCAGCCACGCTGAGCGCCTGCGAAAAAGCCCCTGTTTTGTGGCGAGCGCTGAGAAATTGACTTGCATCACCTGCCATAACCCCCATCCAAAAACAGAGGTTTCTGGCAAGCAAGTCTATATCGCTCAATGTCAGAATTGCCACATGGCTGCCCACCCCCCCGTGAGATTGCAGGAGGGCGACGATTGCATCACCTGCCACATGCCCACCACAGGGGCAGTTGACATTCCCCACGTCAGCATTACTGACCATAATATACGGGTGGTGAAAGATAAACTGGTGTTCGGTAAGCAGAATTTTAAATTCAAAGGCCTGGTATCCATGGTCAATCCATTTGCCTCTGATTCAGCTGTTGCAACAGGCTATCTATTTTATCATGAAAAATTTGTAGGCAGAAAGGAATATCTGGATTCTGCCAAAAAGTATATTGATCGGATTTCGCAGCCATCAGCCAACCTGCTCATCCATTATTATTATTTGAGGGGTGAATATCAAGAAGTTGCCTCGGCAAGCAAACGCGGCTACGGAGCGCTTTCACCTTTGGCTTATTACCAGCTGGGCCAGAGCCAGCAGAACCTCGGCAGAATTAATGAAGCTTTAAAATCATATGGAGAGGCTGTGAGAATGATGCCATTTCAGCTTGATTATCGCGCCCATTTAGGAAATGCGTTTCTGCAGGCCAGAAATATCGCTGACGCCAGATTGCAGTTTGAATTCATGGCTAATGAAGACCCTACATACCCATCCGCATGGAATGGCCTGGGCTTTTGCGCACTCGCGATAGGTGATATAGCCCAGGCAGAAAACTTTATTGCCAAAGCATTGGCTCTGGACCCGTTTGATCCTTCGATAATCATCAACCACAGCAAAGTACTGATTGCCACTGGCAAAGTTGACAAAGCATTGATGCAGTTGAAGCAACTGGCAAAAACACATCCCTCACCGGAGGTAGCTTCGCTGATTAATCTAATATCTTCCCAGCCCAAATGAAGAAAAAAGCAAGGCGGCGATATCTTGGTGTTCTGGCAGCAGGCCTCGTGATTGTGGCCCTCGGATTTTTTGCACTGGCGCAGCGTTTTCAAGGGGCGTACCAGCCTAATGTGAACACCCTGGGCCAGGACAGCAGAGATTTTTTCATACCCACCGGCAGCAGTTTTAACGATGTCCTCAATTCCCTCTACACCGGCGATTATCTGATAGATACCGCAGGATTCAAACTGCTGGCTGTATTTAAAAAATATGACAGGATGGTGAAGCCCGGAAAATATGAGCTGAAGAAGTCCATGACAGACCTGGATTTGATCGAATTGCTGAAGCAAGGCAAGCAAAACCCAATAGCAATTAAAATAAAGGACATCATCACTGTTCCCGATTTGGCCAGTATCATCAGCCAAAAGCTCGAGGCTGATTCTTCAGAAATAGTGCGATTGCTCAATTCAAAATCGAGGCTGGCCAAGCGCGGCCTTGATCAAAACTCGGCACTTGCACTCATCATCTCAGATACCTACAATTTTTTCTGGAGCACCACTGCTGAGGCTTTCGTGAACGCAATGGAATCCAAATTCGACAAGTTCTGGGATGTTGAAAATATGCAAAAAGCTAAAGCAATCAATCTGACACCAAAGCAAGTAATGATACTGGCTGCAATAGTGCAGGGTGAAGTGAGGCAAACAGCTGAAGCACCGAAAGTGGCGGGTGTCTATTTAAACCGCCTGCAGAGGGGCATAAAACTGGAGGCGGATGCAACATTAAAGTACATAGAGGAGTTGAAGAGCCCGGGAAAAAAAATATCCAGGGTATATCTGACCCATGCCGACAACACTTCCCCTTATAACACTTATAAATACCCTGGTTTGCCCCCTGGGATGATCATGCTCCCTGAGCGCTGGGCGGTAGAGGGAGTTCTGAATGCCCAGAAGCACGACTATATTTTTTATTGCGCCAAAGCTGACCTGAGCGGATATCACAACTTTTCCGAGACCCTATCAGAGCATAATCAAAATGCGCGGGCTTATCAAAATGCCATGAACAAGCGGGGAATAAAATAAGCATTATCATGTACAGCCATAGCACCCAATTGCGCGTAAGGTATGGTGAAACCGACCGGATGGGATATCTCTATTATGGCAATTATGCCCAGTATTATGAGGTTGGCAGGGTAGAAATGCTCCGCAGCTTGGGCCTGGAATATAAAAAGATGGAAGATGGCGGCATTCTTTTGCCAGTGCTCAGCCTGCAGAGCAAGTTCGTAAAACCTGCACTCTACGATGAACTGATTACCATAACCACCAAACTTATTGAGATGCCTGCCGTCAGAATTCATTTCAGCTATGAACTATTGAATCCAGCAGGGGAGCTGATTAATCTGGGCGATACTACCCTTGTTTTTGTGGATGCCAAAACCAGGAAACTGAGGAAAGCCCCTGCTGAATTGCTGAATGTTCTGCAACCTTATTTCCCCCAGCACCAATAAGGAAATATGGCGCAAAAAGCACATGCATGGCTTCTGCAGCGCAGCAAGATTTACCGGGGGCTGATCCGCTTCTATAAGGCATATGAACTTCGCGTAGGCGGGGGAATTCCACTCCAGGTCCTTGCCCGCTTTTTCATCCGAAACATCGGCAGGGAGAGCATAACGCTCAGGGCAAGTTCAGTGGCTTTCAATTTTTTCATTTCCCTTTTCCCAACCATCATTTTTCTCTTCACCTTGCTTCCGTATCTACCAGTGCCTCAATTGAATGAGATATTACTGGACCTGTTAAGGGATGTGATGCCAAGTGAGGGCTATGGTGCCATACAAAGCACAGTGAAAGATATTTTCGATTCGCCCAACTCAGGCCTTCTTTCTTTTGGGCTTATCGCTGCACTTTATTTCTCCAGCAATGGAGTATTCAGTTTGATGGATGCCTTTGACAAAAGAGACAAACGCAATTTCATTCGCCGCAGGCTGATAGCAATAGCGCTTACACTTGGTATAGGATTTACCCTGCTTGTTGCAGTGGTTTTTCTTGTCATCGGCAGGCGGGTGATTGAGTATATCATATATCACAGTTCGCTGGCAGATTATCTCACCGTTTATTTGCTGCTGGCGGCGCAATGGGTGGTGATTTTCTGCATGTTATTCGTCGTCTGCTGCATTGTGTTCAGATATGGGGATACGCGGCTCAAAAACTGGCAATTTATTTATCCAGGTGCTTTGGTGGCCAGTATTCTCATTGTGCTCACTTCCCTGGGTTTCACTTTTTATGTTGACAGGTTCAGCAATTATAACAAGCTCTATGGCAGCATCGGGGCCATAATCATCACTATGCTCTGGATATACCTTAACGCCATGATGCTGCTGATATCTCATGAACTGAACAGGGCAATCCAGCAGGGCAAAATCCATGTGTCCTGGCAAATGGGCAAAGTGCCGAAAATTGATAAGCGGAATTGATGTAATTTTGCACTCGGAGAGATGGCAGAGTGGTCGATTGCGGCGGTCTTGAAAACCGTTGAGGGTTAAACCTCCGG
>CBDTVD010000033.1:0-10928 GCA_965363965.1 uncultured bacterium | reverse complement strand
AGCCATTGCTGCCATCGGCGTGGCATGGCCGGATGGTAGGTGAGGGTATTGGGATTGAAAAAGTACTTTTGGCCTTTGGTCAAAATCTATTGGTGCTGGCCATATCGGCCTCCCGAGTCAAAGTTAAGGCAAGTTGGTATTGAGTTTAACTGTCAACAGATAAACGGCTGATAATCAGGAAATAAAACTTGGCTGGGCAAATATTTTTGAAACCACCAAATCTTTTGACCCCGAAGTGTACTTGTAAAATCCTTCGCCTGATTTTACGCCCAGGTATCCAGCTGTTACCATATTGACAAGGAGGGGACAAGGTGCATATTTAGGATTGCCCAGGCCAGCATGAAGCACTTTCATTATGCTGAGGCAAACGTCGAGCCCGATGAAATCTGCCAGTTGCAGCGGGCCCATCGGATGAGCCATGCCGAGTTTCATCACCGTGTCAATTTCTTCTACGCCGCCTACTCCTTCAAATAAAGCTATGATGGCCTCATTAATCATCGGGAGGAGGATGCGGTTGGCCACAAAGCCGGGATAATCGTTGACGAGCACAGGCACCTTGCCCAATTTTTTGCTGAGATCAGTAATTTGATCGGCTGTGGAATTGCTGGTAGCATAGCCCCGAATTACCTCGACCAGTTTCATCACGGGTACCGGATTCATAAAGTGCATTCCAATTACCTGAGCGGGACGCTGGGTTGCAGCTGCAATGGCTGTGATGCTGATGCTGCTTGTGTTGGATGCCAGAACTGCAGATGGTTTGCAAATGGAATCAAGGGACTTAAAAATTTCGAGCTTGACTGCCATGTTTTCGGTTGCAGCCTCTATCACCAAATCTGCATCAGCCGCACCTTGCTCACTTGATGTAAAATAGCTCAGGTTTTTGATTGTTTCGTCTGCCTGTAGCTGGCTAATCTGTCCCTTTGCCAATTGCCGTTCGAGGTTGCCTGAAATTTTCTTTTTGGCGCCGTCAAGTGCTTGCTGGCTTATGTCTATAACACTCGTGTCAAATCCATTCAGTGCAAAAACGTGGGCAATGCCGTTTCCCATCGTTCCGCTGCCTATAACTGCTATTTTCTGCATCTATTTTTATGTCGCGGCAAAGATAGCCGAGTGTGCCAAGCCATGGGGGCTTTTGAAGGCTTGAATTTTGCAGAGGGACTTGCGCTTGAAACAGCATACCATACACCTGTATCCCTCTGGCCAGGCAGAGGCAAAACTTGAGTTTGACAGAATACTTGGGCACGCGCTTGAACTGTGTGCCAGTGCCATCGGCCGGGAAGTGCTGGAGCGTGCCAAGCCTTTATCTGAACTGGCTTCGATTGACAAAGACCTCAGAATTACGGAGGAATTGAAATGGGCCATTGAATTGGAAGGTGCCTTGCCCGCAATAGATTATCCCGACATACGTGAAGCAATCAATTATCTGCAGCTGGAGGGCAGCGCCTGGACGCTCAGCCAGGCAAATGATGCGATGGTTCTGCTCATTGCACTCAGGGAAGTTTTGGGCTATCTGAGAAAAAAGGGGGAGAAATATCCTTTGCTATATCAATTGGGCAATTCCATTGTGTTCGAAATCAAATTATTGGAGTCGTTCAGCCAAATAATTGGAAACGATGGCGAAATACGGCCAGGGGCTTCGGCAGAATTGGATTCCATCCGCCGCAAAATCCGACAGCTTGAAAAAGATCTCGACAAAGCATTTTCAAGGATTCACTCAGCGGCAGCAAGCGATGGAATTTTGGAGGGCGGCGGAGAAAGTTTTTTGAATGGGCGCCGTGTGCTGACAGTTCTGGCAGAGTATAAGCGGCGCATCAAAGGCGTAGTGCATGACGAATCCTCGACTGGCAAAACAATTTACATCGAGCCTGAAACTTGCATCGAAATTGGCAATGAAATTGTCGCCCTGAAGGCCGAAGAGCGCAGAGAAATCTACCGGTTGCTGAAGGCATTAACTGACAACGTGCGCCCCTATGCCAATCAGCTTACAGTGTATCAACATTTCCTCGCTGATCTTGATGCACACTATGGGAAAGCAAGGTTAGCGATTTCCCTCGGGGCACACAGGCCAATTTTATCCGCAAGCCCGAAAATTCTGCTGCAAAAGGCTCGGCATCCCCTGCTGATACTGAAATATCGCGGCACGGGCAAGCAAGTGATACCCATGGACTTATCCCTGGACGCTCAAACTCGAGTCATGGTCATCAGCGGGCCCAATGCAGGGGGCAAGTCAGTGGCGCTGAAAACAGTTGGCTTGCTGCAAATCATGGTGCAAAGCGGATTTTTGATTCCTTGCGGGCCCCAGACTGAACTGGGAATTTTTCGCCAGATATTCATTGAACTTGGTGATGAGCAATCCATTGACAATGAATTATCTACCTACAGCTCGAAGCTAAAGCACCTGAAGTTCTTTATTGATAAAAGCGATGCCGATACGCTTTTTTTGATTGATGAATTCGGAAGCGGCACCGACCCCCAAGTCGGCGGAGCGATAGCTGAGGCCGTGCTTGAAGAATTGGTGAAGAGGGGTGGGTATGGCGTTGTAACCACCCATTACCCCAACATAAAAGTTTTTTCGAGCCAAGCGCATTTTGTGGGCAATGGCTCAATGGCATACAACGCTGAAAAAATGGAACCGCTGTATCAGTTTGTGCAGGGCCAGCCGGGCAGCAGCTATGCTTTAGAAATAGCCAAGAAAACTGGTTTCAGCAAACAACTTTTGCAGGCAGCAGCGGGAAAAGTTGAATCCGGTTATCTGAAGGCTGAAACAATGCTCAGCGGCCTGCAGGCTGAAAAATATGTTTCAGGGCTCCAGGGAAAAATGCTGGGGGAGCGGCTCACAGAACTCCAAACACTGATAGGCACATACTCAAGATTGAAGCAGGACCTTGAAGACAGGCGAACCCAAGTTTTGCGCGATGCCAAAGAAAAGGAACTTGAGGAGCTGCAGCGCACCAAAGGGCAGTTCAAGGAGCTGCTGAAGGATTTCAGAGAAAAACAATCTCGAGAGTCTGCTGAAGAATTGAAAGCCAAACTGGATGCACAGCAAGCAAAAGTATCTGCCCAACTTGTTGAAATCAAACAGGCGAAAAAGAAGAAAGCAGTAGAGGAGGAGGGGCAGCTGAAAGTGGGTGCCATGGTGATGCTTGATGAAGGGGGCCAAGTTGGCCTCATAGAAAGCATGCGCAATGGGAAGGCCGTTGTCAGTTTCGAAAACGTGCGTACAGTTGTACCCATCACAGAGTTGATGCCAGCCAAAAAAACCAAAGCAGTGCGTGAAGCCAGAAATGGGAACGCGGCACTGATGCAGTCTGCAGCCCTAAGTTTCAACCCGGATATCAATGTCCACGCTTACCGGCTTGATGAAGCCTTGAAAGTTGTAGAAGGCCATTTGGATAAAGCCATCCTGCTGGGTTACCCTGCCATCAGGGTGCTGCATGGAAAAGGCAACGGGGTGCTGAGGCAATCCATCAGGGCCATGCTTTCAAAATATGATGCGGTAAAGAGCATTTCAGATTCCCCGATGGCCTCAGGGGGGGTGGGAGTTACTGTCATCAGCCTTGCTTAAGCCAGCAGTGCGGCATCTCCAGCTCCCTGACGAATTATTTCTATTTCGTCATTTGAGCAGTCAACAACAGTTGACCCAATAAGTCCGCCGGCACCTCCGTCAATCACAAAGCCAACCCTGCTGCCATACAGATCTTGGATTTCGCTTGGGTCTGTCAGATAATCAGGGCTATCTTCATTATGGAGTGATGCATTGACAATTGGGTTTCCCAGCCCCTCCACTATTCGGCAAACAATGGTGTTGTCAGGCACCCTGATCCCTATGGTTTTCTTTTTATTCTTGAAAAGCTTCGGGACGTTGTTGTTGGACTTTAGGATGAAAGTGAATGGACCGGGCAGGCATCTGCGCATGACCTTATACACTCGGTTGCTGAATGGAATAGTGTACTCACTCAGGTTGCTCAAGTCTCGGCAGATAAGTGTCAGGTTTGCTTCCTCAGGCTTTTTGCCTATGACAGCGCACAGTTTATCTATAGCTGATTTATTGAGCATGTCACAGCCTATTCCATAGACAGTGTCTGTGGGATAAATGATTATCTGGCCCTGCTGCAGCGCTTTTACAATCTGCTGAATAGCACGCTCAGAAGGATTTTGGGGATGTATGGCAATCAGCACGATGGTAGAAACGTGAGACTGCTGAGGATGTTAGGCTTGCTGCAGGGTTTGCCTGACTGCCTCGGCAGCCTCGCTCAGCAAAGTTGCGCTTTTCACTCGCAGGCCGCTGTTGTCGATAATTGCCTTTGCTTCCTCAGCATTTGTGCCCTGCAGGCGAACGATGATGGGGATGTTGACTTCGCCTAAATTTCGATAGGCATCCACCACGCCCTGCGCCACGCGGTCGCACCTTACGATACCGCCGAAAATGTTGATCAGAATTGCTTTGACATTGGGGTCACTCATGATGATTCTGAATCCTGCCTCCACGGTTGTGGCATTTGCAGTTCCCCCAACATCCAAAAAGTTGGCAGGCTCGCCTCCGCTCAGTTTTATCATGTCCATGGTAGCCATGGCCAAACCTGCACCATTCACCATGCAGCCCACATTGCCATCCAGCTTTACATAGTTCAGGTTATACTTCTTCGCTTCAATTTCACTGGGATCTTCTTCATCCAAATCTCTTAATTCCTCGATATTCGGATGACGATACAGGGCGTTGTCGTCAAAGTTGACCTTGGCATCCACTGCGATTATCCTGTTATCAGAAGTTTTCAGCATGGGATTGATTTCAAACTGCGATGCATCCACTGCGTCATAGGCCTTATAAAGAGCAGTAACAAACTTTACTGCCTCCTTAAAGGCCTGGCCGGTGAAACCGAGTTTGAAAGCGATGGCCCTTGCCTGAAATGGCTGCAGGCCAACAGCCGGGCTGATGTACTCACGATGTATCTTCTCAGGGGTGGAGTGGGCAACTTCCTCAATATCCATTCCCCCCTCGGTTGAGTAAATGATGACGTTTTGGCCGGTTTTCCTATCCAGCAAAACGCTCATATAATATTCCTTTATGTCACTTTCCCCTGGATAATAAACGTCCTCGGCAATCAAAATGGACTTGACATACTTGCCTTCAGGCCCTGTTTGAGGGGTTACCAGGGTCATGCCCAGTATTTGCTCAGCAATTCCCTTTACAGCATCCATGCCTTTTGCTACCTTTACTCCGCCGCCTTTTCCCCGGCCACCTGCATGGATCTGGGCTTTGATTACAAAAAATTTTGAGCCTGTTTCAGCCTCTACTTTTTTGGCAGCTTCAAGCGCTTCTTCAGCAGTTTCAGCTATGAATCCGCGCTGTATGGCTACGCCGTACTTCTGTAGAATTTCTTTGCCCTGATACTCGTGTATGTTCATCAGTATTTTCTTGGATATGCTGGTTTTAGCACCGCGAAGCTAAGGCCAACCAAACATAAGCCCCGCAATTGAGTGTTGACAATTATAAAGAGATGAATGTGCTGATTGCCGGAGGAACTGGCTTGATAGGTACACGATTGATTGAGATGCTGGAGGCCGAAGGCCATCAGACCGCCATCCTTACACGCAGCCAATCAAATGCACCGATGAAAATGAAGTGTTTTGAGTGGGAGCCTGAGCACCACGTACTGCCACAAGAAGCAATAGAGTGGGCTGAGGGGATCGTAAATCTGGCAGGGGCCAGTGTAGGCGAGCACCGATGGACTGAAAAATGGAAACGAGAAATTCTGGAAAGCCGCATAACATCCACCAATGCAATAGTGGAGCGGCTGCGTAGCCTTCATCATAATGTTAAAGTGCTGGTGAATGCTTCGGGCATCAACTACTATGGTTATGAGCGCGTTGAACCTGTTGATGAAGATTCCACTGCAGGCAAAGGATTTCTGGCCAAAGTCTGCCAAAAATGGGAAGCGGCTGCCATGCGGGCAGAAGAGAAAGTGAAAGTGGTGATTACCAGAAATGGCACCGTGCTGAGCCATGCAGGGGGAGCATATGAATCATTTGCTAAAACAATCAAACGCTTTGCAGGTGCACCGCTGGGAAATGGCCGGCAGCTGATGCCCTGGATACATATTGACGATGTGTGCCGCTTCACTGTCAGATCTTTGACAGAAGCAGGATTTTCTGGTGCTTATAATCTGGTATCCCCATCACCTGTAACCAACCAGGACTTGACAGAGATGATTGCGGAGAGGCTGAACAAGCCCCTTATTCTGCCGCGCGTGCCTCCGTTTGCGCTGGAAATAGCCATAGGGGAGTTCAGTGATGCATTGCTGGGGAGCCTGCCCGCATATTCAAGGCGGCTGAAGGAGCTGAGTTTCGAGTACAAATACCCTACAATAGAGGCTGCATTGGACGAAATCGCTGGCCATGCCAGTTGAAAACCAGGGACATTAAGCAGTAACCAATTTCGGTTCCCTGCCTCTCGCCAGCGCGTAAGTGCCAAAAACTGCAGCGGCAAACAGGGGGTCAGCCCAAAGATTGTTGGCGAAAGGAATGGCATCGAAAAAAACTTTGCCCAGGCCCGCAGCATTATGCATTGATACAGGCGTAAATACCAGCCAATGCGCAACATTTGTAACGATAAAAAAGATGGCCGCACCAAACAAGCCGCCTACTATGGATAGGGCAGGGGCTTTGAAATGGCGGATTGCCCAGCCGAGGCAACCGATAAGCGCATAGCTGCCATAGACAGCCAGGCTGGCAGCGTGAAATCCAAATCCAGGCCGCAGATATTCAATTATGGCATCACTTGCAAAGATGGCTGCGAATGGAAGCATCATACCCAGTGAGGCGCTCTTGCCGCGTGAAGCCCCGAATAGAGCCAATGATGCTATAGGTGATGTTGTCCAGGGAACATGGGGCAAAAACCTCCAAACTATTGCGATTACCACCCATATGGCGCCCGTTATCCAGAATGCTGCCGGCTGCGATTTTAAATTGATTGCCATTTTATTCAGCCCTCAAAAATACGGTTACCCACCCTAACTGACTAATTACATATGTAATAATCCATGTGATCAGCTGGATTACAACTGTATTGTCAAGGTTCTTTCTCGCTGCATTACATTTGTATCCGATGGAGTTTAAAGATCGATTTGCAGCATTGCTTGCTGGGTCGGGGCACAGCGTGCAATCTCTTGCAGATCGGCTTGGGGTAACACGGTCGGCTCTGGCACATTTGCAGTCGGGCCGAAATCAGCCCAGTTTTGATTTGATGGCTAAAATGGCTGCAGTTTTTCCCCATATCAACCTTCGGTGGCTGCTCGGTCTCGATCAATCCATGCTTCTCGAGCACCATCCGGGTAGCCTGGCCAATCCTGGAGTTAATCATGAATCCACTGAGGTTAAAGATGTCAGAATTCCTTCAGCTGGCGAGCCGGAGTTTCCAGTTTCAGAATCTGAGGCTCCGCTTGGCGGAAACCATGCAAGTGAAAACATGGCGGGAACTGAAGCTATGGATCCCAAAACATCCTTATCATCGGCAAAGCCAATCAACGGCACCCGAATTATTTTGCTCTCAGATGATGGCCATTATCAGGAGTTCATTCCGGCTGGATAGCCGCCGCATTAACTGTTAAATAATTTACATTATGTTAACCAATGTGCGAGTTGAAAAGGGCATCTGCTTGGATGCCCCTTCAATTATCCTCGTTGACAAAATAGGCCCTACTCGGGCTTTTTGCTCTGCTCTAAAAAATATTGCGCTTTTTGATTCTGCCCCAGCCTGGAATACAAAGCTGACATCGCACGCATCAAGTCTCGATCTTTTGGGTTGACTTTATAGGCTTTCTCGAATTGAACCAGTGCTTTGTTCCATTCCTCTTTGGCTTTGGATTCTAAACTGCCTGCTTTCACTTTATCTTTAGATTCAATGCTCTGGTTCCAATAGTTTGCTCCCGAGTTATAATAGAGCCGCCCCAGGCTGTTTAGTGAATTGAAATCCTCCGGTTTCATGGCCAGTGCTGCATTGTACTCAGCTTCTGCCTCCGCTGCCTTGCCCATTTTGTCGTATATGCTGCCTACTGCTACATATATGCTGGTATTTTCAGGATCGGTTTTTTTGGCTTCGTTGCCAATTTCAAGGGCTTTGGCATCATCGCCGCGCCCTATGTAAATGTTGAGCAGATTGACCAGGATGTCTTTTTTGTCGGTTGCATTTTTCATCCCCATCTCCAGCGTAGAAATGGCTTTTGCAGTGTCCAGTTTCTCTTTATAGTGCTCAGCGAGGCTGGTGTAAACAACTGGGTTAACCGAGTTCATCTTTACCAGCATTTCCAGTTTTTGGGCACTGAGGTCCTTCATTCCAAGCTCACTTGCAGAGATTGACTGATAGAGAATCAGATTCTGCGGATCAATTTTGTTCTTTACAAGCAATGCCCGCAGCTGAGCACCATCCGGGCCCAGTTTATCAAGTGTCTCCTGAAACATGTTGAGTCTTTCCAGGGCGTGGGCATAATCATTGGCATTGAACGCAAGGATACCGCTGTTGAATACATCAAGGGTAGCGCGAGTAATTTCCTCTTTAAGTTCAGGAAATTTCCGAGCACCGGGGTCCAATTCGAAGCCTTTCATAAAACTTGACAGGGACAATGCCAATGGGTCATACCCCAGCTTTTCATAGACAGGGTCTGATGTTTCATTGTCCTTGAAGATCATGTAATATATCTGGCCCCTATAGAGATAAGTTTTGGGCTGAATGCCAGTTTTTGCATCCTTGGTTGCTTCTTCAATTGCCTCTTTTGCTTTGTCAAGCTCATGGCTTTGCATGTAGTTCCAAGCGGTGGTAACCTTGGCAGACTGGGCGGAGATGTCGGCCGATGCCAGCATGGCGGTAAGGCCAAATGCAATTGCCAGAGGCTTGAAGCATAGTTTTTTATTTACGGTCATTCTTCTTCTTGGTCGTCTGAATCGTTGGTGCTGTAATCTTCATCGTCCAGTTCCGTGCCATTTATTGGATTCAGGCTCCCAGAGTCTGGCGCATCTGTGTTTTCAGCGATTTCCTCTGGCTCTTCTGCTGCTTTGTCGATTTTTGTGATGCTGCTGATTTCATCACCATCCCTGAGTTTTATAAGTCGTACCCCCTGGGTATTTCTGCCCTGTGTGCGCAGGTCTTCAGCGGCAATCCTTATCAATGTTCCCTTTTTGGTAATGATCATGAAATCGCAATTGTCGTCAATGTTCAGCAGGCCAACCAGCGCCCCTGTTTTTTCAGTGATGTTCATGGTTCGGATTCCCTTGCCGCCCCGATTGGTTTCCCGATAACTGGCAATGCTGCTTTTTTTGCCATAGCCATTCTCACTCAGCACCAGCACCTCATCTTCCTCACTATAAATAGGGATGGCGCCTATGACAAAATCCTCCTCAGATTTCAGCCTGATGCCTCGCACTCCGGTAGAGTTTCGCCCGACATGCCGCACCTTGTCAACCGAGAAAAGGTTAGACATTCCCATGCTGGTTGCGATGGTGATTTTGGTGTCATTTTTCACCATCATTGCTTCCAGCAGTTGGTCGCCTTCTGCTATGTTGATTGCAATAATGCCGCGCTCTCGGGGCCTGGCATATGCCCTGAGCTTGGTTTTCTTGATTGTCCCCTTTTTGGTGCAGAAAAGCAGCGAATGTGAATCAACGAACTCAGCATCATTGACGTTTCTGACTGCAAGGTAAGCGCGGATTTTATCGCCCGCCTCGATGTTGATCAAATTTTGGACGGGGCGGCCTTTTGAGCTGCGGCTGCCCTCGGGAATTTGAAAAGCTCGGCGCCAGTAACAACGGCCCTTTTCAGTAAAGATCAGCAGATAGCTGCGCAGGTTGGCCACCAGGATATGCTCTATAAAATCCTCATCTCGGCTGTCTGCGCCGCGGCTGCCCACTCCTCCCCTGCTCTGGCTGTGATAATCTTTTGCGGTGGTGCGTTTAATATACCCCACGTGGCTGATGGTGATGACAGCATCCTCATCAGCATGCAGGTCCTCATCATTAAAGTCTTCTGCAGAATATACGATTTCAGAACGCCGCTCATCTCCGAACTTCCGTTTTACTTCCTGCAGTTCCTCCTTAATGATTGTCATCCTGAGGCCTTCATCGGCCAGCACACTTTGCAGGTAAGCAATCTGCTGCTGCAGCTCATTAAACTCAGCCCTTATTTTGTCTCGCTCAAGGCCAGTAAGTCTCTGGAGCCTAAGGTCGAGAATGGCTTTTGCCTGAATTTCGGACAAGGCAAAACGCTCGATCAATCCATTTCGGGCAAGGTCAGGGGTACTGCTGCTCCGGATAAGCTCGATCACTTCATCCAGATTGTCAATCGCAATCAGCAATCCTTCGAGTATATGTGCCCGGCGCTGGGCTTCCTCAAGTTCATACCTGGTTCTGCGGACGACTACCTCATGCCTATGGTCAACGTAATGGACAATTAAATCCTTAATATTGAGCATCATTGGCCGGCCTTTTACCAGCGCGATGTTGTTGACACTGAAAGTGCTTTGCAGCGGAGTGCTGCGGTATAACTTGTTGAGCACTACGCCAGCATCAGCCTCTTTCTTGATGTCATAAACAACTCGGTAACCAGATCTGTCGCTCTCGTCCCTGATGTTACTTATTCCTTCAATAACTTTTTCATTTACCGCATCAGCAGTTTTGCTCACCATAGTGGCCTTGTTAACCATAAAAGGAATTTCGGTAACGATGATGCGCTCTCTGCCTGCATGGGTTTCGATTTCTGCTTTTCCTCTGATGACAACTCGGCCTCTTCCAGTCAGCAGTGCCTGCCGCACACCATCATAGCCATAAATGATGCCCCCAGTCGGGAAATCGGGTGCTTTTACATGCTCAATCAGTTCCTCGGCGGTTATTTCTCTGTTATCAATGTAGGCGGTTATGCCATCCACCACTTCGCTCAGGTT
>CBDTVD010000032.1:0-11338 GCA_965363965.1 uncultured bacterium | reverse complement strand
CTGAGTTTTGGCTTTGCACTCTATCTGCTGCCGGGGCTTTTCGGCGCACCTGTAAAATTGCTCAGCGGAATTGCCCCGCCTGAAAGTTATAATGAGGGCGGCCATTTCTTTGATCGCGGAGGGCCATCTTCATCAGCCGCATTGGCAGGGGCAGCCACTACTCCGGGGAAAAAATATGCCGACAGGTTCCACTGCCCGCACAACCTCGATTGCCTTTTTGATTATGACCAGGCACTCGCCAAAGCAAAGACGGAAAACAAGCCCCTCATGCTCGATTTCACTGGGCTGGTTTGCACCAATTGCCGAAAAATGGAGGACGGTGTGTGGAGCGACCCAGCAGTGCTCAGCAGGCTGCGGGACGATGTTGTGCTGGTAAGCCTTTATGTCGATGACCGTACCCCGCTCAATGAAAGCGAAATCTATACCTCTCCCTCGAGCGGAAAACTCATTAACACTGTCGGCCGCAAGTGGAATGATTTGCAAGCAACGCGATACAAAACCAACACTCAGCCTTATTACGTGCTGGTGGACAACGAAGAAAACCTGCTGACTGCACCGCACAATTACGACCCCAGCATAGAGAAATTCAAGCAGTGGATGGATGGCGGCAAAATGGAATTTGAACGCCGAGAGGCTTTGAATGCCAAGCCGCAAGGCAGCGCAGCAATGCCCGGGCTGGGGCTAAAGTAAAACAAAGCCAACCAACCTTATTCAGTTTGCTGCAGATAGACATCCTCACCCTTTTTCCTGATATGTTCAGGGGTTTTTTAGGGGAGAGCATCATCAACAGGGCTACCAAAAAGGGCATTGCCCAGATTGGCATTCATCAGCTCCGCGAATACTCTGCCCTGCCGCGCGGCCAGGTGGATGATTACCCCTATGGCGGCGGCGCCGGAATGGTGCTGATGGCTGAGCCGCTTGTAAATGCCATAGAATCACTGAGTAAACAGGGCAACTATGATGAGGTGATTTATCTGACACCCGATGGCCACCAGTTCGATCAGCCGATGGCCAACGCCCTCAGCCTCAAAGCCCGAATCCTGCTGATTTGCGGCCGATATAAAGGCATTGACCAGCGCGTGAGGGATGGATGGGTCACCAGGGAAGTGAGCATTGGCCCTTATGTCATCAGCGGCGGTGAATTGGCTGCCGCAGTGCTGGCTGATGGCCTCATCCGGCTGCTGCCAGGTGCCCTCGGCGATGAAACCAGTGCACTCACCGACAGTTTTCAGGACGGGATGATGGATGCACCACAATATACCCGCCCAGCCGAGTTTCGCGGCCAGGCTGTGCCGCCTGTACTTTTGGGCGGCGACCACGCCAGAATCGCCGAGTGGAGGCACCAGCAATCGCTGAGCAAATCCGCAGATGATGCGCCAGGCTAATTAATTAATTGACAGCATAGCCCCCAGGGCATATAAATGATAAAATCTATCCTCGCCTCATTCCTGGAGACGACCACTGAGCCTATTTACATCCTCAACCAATCGGCTGAGGTGGTTTATGCCAATCAGCCTTTTGCGCAGAAACTCGGCTACACCACTGTTGAGGCAATTGGCCTGCATGCCTGGGATATAAATCGCAATGCGGATGAGCAGAATTTCCAGGCAAGGTTCGCACACTTCAAGTCCATTGGCAATTTGCGATATGATTCTGTCAATTCTCATAAGGATGGCACACAGATACATGTAAAGGGGCGCAGCAATTATTTTGAGCATGAGGGGCAGGGTTATGCCATCAACTTCGTTGAGTTTGGCGACTCGGTCCACATCAATTATGGGCCAGAGGTGGTCGCCAGCCGAGAACAATTGGATATTGCCGACAAACTGTGGCAGGAAATAGCCGAACACAAAAGAAATCAGCAGCAACTTGCCGAGCAGAAAAATCTTTTAGAGGGCATCATTCAAGCTACCCCTGCCGGGATTATTGTCTATTCAGCCATCCGCAGTTCTGATGGCGAAATAATCGACTTCAAACCGGAAGTGTGGAATCAGGAGGGCCTCCAAATTCTCAAACCTGCGGCACCTGATTTTGAAAATAAAACGCTGCTCCAAAACTTCCCATCATTGGCAGGCACTCCCCTGCTGCAGGCGTATTTGGATGCCACAACCAAAGGTGAATCTTTTGATGATGAGGTAAAATATGGAGATGATGGCCTCGACGGCTGGTATCAGATACGGGTTAACCCCCTGGCCGATGGCTTTATCATCACCTTTTTCGAGGTAACGGATACAAAAATGCTGCTTTATGAGGTAGAAGCCAAAAATCAGCTGCTTCAGGCTGTGTTTGATGCCGCCCCATTCACCATCCATGCCCTTAAGCCCATTTTGGATGAGGAGGGGCAAATCAAAGACCTCTCCATTACCCTGTGGAACCAGCGCGCTGAAAAAACCCGAACCGACGACTTAGGCGACAACCTAAAGCCCGGCACCCTGCTGAGCGAGGTTTTTCCGGCGTATAAAGAAAATGAGATTGCCGGTATTTATGCCGAGGCCTGGCACAGCGGCCAGGCAATAGCCAGAAACATAGGGTACAATGCCGATGGTGTGTCAGGCACATACAGCGTTACAGTGGTGCCATTTCGCGATGGCCTGATTATTACCAGCCATGACATCACCCCAAGCCTGAAGCTGCTGAAAGAGGCTGAAGCGCACAATGCCATGCTGCAGGCCGTGCTGGACGGTGCAGCCAGTGCACTGCTGGTGGCGGAGCCGCTGCGCGACAATCGGGGGCAAATATTCGACTTTCTGTTCACCCACGCCAACCAGATTGCAGCTTCCATCAGCGGTATCAGCCCTGAAGAAATGATTGGGCAAACCATGCTCGGCATGTTCCCCTCGATTAAGGACGTGCCCAATGAGGATGGCTCAAGGCCCAGCCTTTTTGCCAGTTATGTAGAGGCTGCAGAAAATGGGACGGTTGAGCCCTATGACCTGCGATACAATGTAGATGGATATGATGGCTGGTACCGCGTCGCGGCAAACAGAGTACCCGGTTCATCAGCCCTCATCATCACTTACACTGACATCACTGCGCTCCGCGAAACCACCGAAAGAACCGCACTGCAGAATGAATTGATGACCACCATTTTGAACAACACCCGCACAGGCCTGGTGGTGGCAGAGGCGGTAAGAGATGAATCGGGCCAGGTCAAAGATTTTTATTTCCTCAATGTAAACCGCACAACTGCCCAATACGGCGACATGGAGCCGCAAGACCTTATCGGCAGCAATATAGGCGCCTTATTTCCCAGCCACGACTTGATTTTGCAGGGCGATGCCGAAGGCGACACTGCATTCAGCCGATATGCCCGCGCAGTCGACCAGGGGCAGCCCGAAATGTTTAAGGCGCACTTTGTGCGCAAGGGATACGATGGCTGGTTTCAGGTGTCGGCACACCCAGTGCAGGGAACCGATAGCATCGTCATCACCTATTCTGACGTTTCAGCACTGCAAAAAGCTACGCTTGAACTGGCCGCGCAGAATGAACGCCTGCAAACTGTTCTCGACAGTGCTTTCAGCGGAATCCTGATGCTGGAAGCCGAGCACAACACCGGGGGCCTGCCTTTATCCTTCAGAGTTGTGGAGGTAAATAAGACTGCCCTTGTCATCCTCGGCAAAACAGGGGACGAAATGATGGGCAGGCTTATGCAGGAAATTTTCCCCAATTTTGCTTCTGCAGGCTTTCAGCAGTATTACATTGATGCTTTTACCCAGGGCATCGGGAAGGATTTTGTTGCCCCCTACACCGATGACAAAATCAATGCATGGTTCCATGTTTCAGCCATTCGCCAGGGCGAAAATGGCCTGGTCCTAACCTTCAATGATATTTCTGTAACCAAAGCCATGCAGCTTGAGCAGGACCAGCTGCTGGAAAACCTCCGCCGGAGCAATGCCGAGCTTGAACAGTTTGCCTACATTGCCAGCCATGACATGCGCGAGCCACTGCGAATGATTTACAGCTACATGCAATTGCTGGAGAGGGGGCTGCCAGAGGAGGTCAAACAGTTAAATGCAACCTCCATTGATTTCATCAAGGCGGGCGCAGTGCGCATGAGGGCAATGATTGATGACTTGCTGAGCTATAGCCGCGCAAGCTTTAGTGAGGACACCCTGGAGGAAGTTGACCTGGCTGACCCGCTGAATGTGGCGCTTGGCCTGCTTGACAAGGCCATTGAAGAATCGGGTGCTGTAATCAAAGTTTCTCCGCTTCCTAAAGTCATTACCGGCAATGATACCCAGATTGCGCAACTCTTCCTCAACCTCATCAGCAATGCCCTGAAATTCAGGCGGAAAGATTCAATCTGTGAAATTGGCATAACCTGCAAAGAAATCAGCGGCGGCTGGCAGATATCGGTTTCTGATAATGGAATTGGGATAGACATAGAACACCACGAAAGAATTTTCAGCATCTTTAAAAGGCTCCATGGCCGCGATGAATATGCTGGCACTGGCATTGGTCTGGCAATTGTGCGCCGCATTGTCAGCCGCCACGGGGGCCAGGTGTGGATGGAACATAACCCTGGCGGCGGCTCAGTTTTTTGCTTTACGCTGCCCAAGCCAAAATTGTAACCGGCAAGCCGCGGGCACACGGGGCTTAAACAATCTCTGGTGCATGGCAGTTATAGTATGCCGTTGCATCTATGCATTTTCACGCATCTTGATCTTCACGGACAGGCTGAAAATGTTTTGCCTGCTAAATTTTAATTCTATTCCGACAATGACCGCCGCACCGCTCGCCTCGCATTTTGATATGGTGCCGCATACGCTTTTTGATGCTGCCAGCCAGGCTAAGGTTGCCATTATGATCATTGACGCTGGGGGTACACTGTTGTGGGCAAACCCGCAGGCCTTGCTGAAACTGAGATATGCCCCTGAAGATTTTGGTACCAAATCTATTGAGCAGATTACACCCATAGTCCCCAGCCGTGAGAGTTTTGCCGGCTTTTGGGCCAGGGCACTTGCTGAAGGCAGCTTTTCAATGGAAGCCAATGTATTTGATGCTGACTTGAAAATTGTTGGCGCCAAAGGATACGGAGTTATGACACAAGCCGGTACAGGGGAAACAGTTGCGGTGCTTGCCTTTGAAATCTCCGACACTCCGCCGATGCCTTTTCCATTCATGGAGCAGCTCAGCAGCACGGAAGAGCTCAATCTCAAACTGCGCAGAGAAGTGGAAATCAGGGGAGAAATAGAGGCCAACCTGAAAAGATATGCAGAGGAACTGAAAGCAAAAAATCTTGAGCTGGAGCAATTTGCTTATGTCGCCAGCCACGATTTGCAGGAGCCACTGCGCATGGTGTCGAGTTTTGTGCAGCTCCTCAAACGGCATTATGGTGAGTCGCTCGACGAACGGGGAAATGAATTTATGGACTATGCTGTCAGCGGTGCTGAGCGTATGCAGGCTTTAATCAGCGACTTGCTGGAATACAGCCGCGTGGGCAGTTCGAAAGTAAAAATGCAGCCAGTGCTTCTGGCAGATGCAATTACATCGGCCCTCAATATCCTCCAGAACTCACGGGGGCAAATGAATGCCCAAATCCAATTCGCCAGTCTGCCGACCCTCCCTGGCGATAAAACCCAGCTGATACAGCTCTTTCAAAATCTTTTATCCAATTCTCTCAAGTTTGTGCGGCCGGGCATAACCCCCCAGATAACCATTGCAGCTGAAGAGCAGCCCGCGCATTGGCTCATCCATTTTTCTGATAACGGCATTGGCATCAGTGCTGATAACAATGCCAGAATCTTCGCCATTTTCCAGCGCCTCCATTCCCAGGAGAAGTATCCGGGCACTGGCATTGGCTTGGCGATAGTAAGGCGAATTGTCCATTACCACGGCGGGCATGTATGGGCAACTGCAAACCCCGATGGCCCTGGCACCACATTCCATTTCACATTGAGCAAACTTGACAATGATGCCCGAAAATCGAATTTTGGTCATTGACGATAACCCAGGCGATATCAGGCTGATGGAAGAAGCAGTGGCCGAGTGGGAAGAGCCCATACAGCTGACCGTGTTTTCCGATAGCCGCCTGGCGATAAAATACCTGGAGACCCAAGCAGCGGAGCCTGATGCAGCATTGCCTGACTTGATATTGCTTGATTTGAACATGCCAGGCACCGATGGCATAGGGGTGCTTTCTGCACTCGCCCAGCAGGCCCAGCTGGCACGCATACCCAGCATAGTGCTGACAAGCAGCGAGGCCGCCGCAGACGTCCTGCAGGCTTATGATGCCGGCGCAAATTGCCTCGCCCTCAAACCCTTCAGCCTGCCGCAGTATTTAGGGCTAATCAGAAAAATCTTTTACTTTTGGCTGAAAGTGGCAAAACTTGCCCATTGATTGTAAGGTGAATAAAGAATTCAGAATCCTTCTGATAGAGGACAACCGCGGCGATGCCATACTGATTGATTACATGCTGCGCGATGCTCCGCGGGGGCGGTATCATCTGCACAACGTCTCAACTTTTCAGGATGGGGCAATGCTGCTGGGCACTGAGCACTGGGATTTGCTTCTGCTCGACCTCAGCCTGCCTGATACCTATGGCCTGGCTACACTGGAAAACGCCAACAACATCGCACCCGAGCTCCCCATAATTGTACTCACAGGCAGGGATGATGACGAACTCGCCCTGGAAGTGATGAAAAGCGGTGCACAGGATTACCTGGTAAAAGGCCAGATCGGCACAGGCACACTCACCAAAGCAATCAGATATGCCATAGAGCGAAAGGCACTGGAAGTGAGCCTGCGCGCCAGCAACCAGCAGCTCACCAAAACCAATAAGGCACTCGACAATTTTGTGTATCTGGTGAGCCATGACCTCAAAAAACCGGTTGCCAACATTCAGGGCCTGCTGCTGATGCTGAAAGGTGAGGCGGCAAACCTTTCTGACCGAGGAAAGAAGGTTATCGACAAACTGGAGACAAGCGGAGTGCAGCTGAAAACAATGATTGAAGAATTGCTGGCCGACATCCGCAACCGAGACCTGACACAGCAAACCGAAGTCAGCCTGAAAAAGGTGCTGGACGATGTTACCCGAAGCATAGATGAACTCATCCTCAGCCATGGCGCCACCATCGAGAGTGATTTTACAGCACTCCCCAGCATCAGATATTCTTATCAGGACCTCCGCAGCATTTTGTATAATCTGATTACCAACAGCATCAAATATGGGGCAGCCACCCGGCCAGCAGTCATCAAAATAAAGAGTGAACTCGCCATTCGCGGCGGCTGCCTTTGGATAGAAGACAACGGAATGGGCATTGACCTTGAGCAATTCGGCGACAAACTCTTCAGCAAATACAACAGGGTGCACAAGCACGCAGAGGGCAGTGGGCTTGGCCTCTGGCTGGTGAAAGAAACCGTGGAAAAAAACGGCGGAAAAATCACCGTTGACAGCACCCCTGGGCAGGGTACTCGGTTCACTGTAATCCTTTGATTCAAATTTTACAAAATGCAGTAGGATAGGCGGGCTTAGGGGAACATTTTGAGGCCCATTGTTTTTAATTCAATTCGCGGGCTTTCCGGATGCTGAAAGCCTGAAACCGAGCGTTCAATTCATAGCATTTCAACACAGCCGCCAGGCCAACCCTATCAACACATGAGTGCCGAGAACATGGATGTCCTTAACAAGATGGTCATCAGCCAATTCACCCCCCAGCAGATGAATACATACTTCAGCATTTTCTGCCGAAATGCTGATGTTATGATCGGGCAAATTGAACAGATGACGGCCGCCGGAAACCTGCCTATGCTGAAAGGGGTGGCCCACAAACTCAAGGGCAGCAGCCTCACTGTCGGGGCAACCCAGATTAAAGAACTGGCACATGACATTGAAAGGTCTGCCGCCGAGGGCCGCAATGCCAGCAGTGCACACCTCGCAGAACTTCACGCCGCCTTTGATGCCCTGAAGGCTACCCTGAAAAAGGACCACGCCCTGACATTCTGATACTTGCGGCTGTTTATAAACCTCCATGGCCAATTTCCTTAATCCAAAATTCAAACATTAAATTTGGGGCGTGGTTATGTGGGCAACCAGAGCGGGCTGAGATTTTTCGGCCGCTGGCATCCCATTCAATTCTTTCCTCCGCATCCTTTAAAAAATCATGGCAAAAGACGAAGCAGTCATTTTTCTGGTAGATGATGACGAACTCTACCTGCTCCGCCTGAAAGACCATCTGCAGGAGAAGCTCTATTTCAAGGCCACCATTCTCACTTATCTGACAGGCGAGGAGTGCATGGCCAACCTGCACATGAATCCTGATATCATTGTGCTGGACTATTACTTTAACCCAGCAACACTTGATGCATCGGTGCCTGCGACAATGAACGGAATCGAGCTGATAAAGGCAGTCAAAGAGGCCCGCCCCGAAGTGCACCTCATCATGCTCAGCAGCGAGACGGATGTAGAAGTGGCCAACACCGCATTGAAAGAAGGTGCCAAGGACTATATCGTAAAATATGAGTTTGCGCCCATCCAGCTGCAATTCCTCATCAACAACATCATCCTGAGCAAGGAGCTCAACCCGCGCAAAAACATGTGGAAGCAAATTGCCCTGATTGTTGCGGCTTTGCTGATTGTGCTGGTGCTGTATCTGGTCTTCAGCGGGTCTCAGCAATAAACAACAAATCTTAACTTGGGCAGGCGGGCCTTGCCTGCTCTGGTACCTTTGCGCGAGGATCAGATGAGCGATGCCATACTCAGCATCCGGGGGGTGAGCAAGCGATATGCAAAGCATCAGGCGCTTCAGGATATCAGCTTTGATGTGCCGAAAGGTTCTGTTTTCGCCCTGCTGGGGCCAAATGGTGCAGGAAAAACCAGCCTCATCAGGATCATTACCCAGATAACAGGCCCTGACGAGGGCACGCTGCTGCTGGATGGCATGCCCATGACCAGCGACAACGTTGGCGCGCTCGGCTACATGCCAGAGGAGCGCGGGCTTTACAGAAAGATGAAAGTAGGCGACCAGCTGAGGTATTTCGCCGGACTCAAGGGCCTCAGCAGACGAGTTGCGGATGAGCGCATTGCCTATTGGCTCGATGCCCTCGGCATCAGCCAGTGGCACGGCAAAAGCATCGAGGAGCTGAGCAAAGGCATGCAGCAGAAAGTCCAATTCATCACCACTGTGGTGCACAGCCCCAAACTGATCATTCTTGACGAGCCCTTCAGCGGATTTGACCCCGTGAATGCCGAGATCATCAGGGACCAGCTGCTGCGCCTGCGCGACGAAGGGGCAACCATTATGCTGAGCACACACAGAATTGAAAGTGTTGAAGAACTCGCCGACCATTGCGCGCTGATAGATCGCAGCCGGCTCGTGCTGAATGGCGAGGTGAAAGAAGTGCGTCAGCGTTTCAAAGAGCATCGCTTTGTGGTGAGGGTGCGCGCCATTGATGACCCCGCACAGCCGCTCCATTCGCTCAGTTTCGATGTAATTGACAGTACGGAAGTGGGGGAGGGCGTTTTCGAACTCGGAGTAAGGCTGAATGCCGGCGAGAGCAATCGGCTGCTGCAGAGCCTGATGCCGCTCGGCGAAATAATCGCCTTCCATGAAGAATTGCCCAGCATTAACGATATTTTCATCCGGCTGGTAAAACAGCCCCCAACTGCATGAACAAGATTTTACTCATCATCAGGCGGGAGTATTTCACACGCATCAGGAACAAGAGCTTTATCATCCTCACCCTGGTGGCCCCGCTGTTCTATGTCGCACTCATTGGGGTCAGCGTGCTGGGCTCCACCTTCGGCAAGGACCAAAAAACAATCAGCGTTTTTGACCCCAGCCAAACCCTGCGCGGTGCCCTTAAAAACACCGACCTGATGAAGTTTGAGTTTCTGCCTTTGATAACTCCATCAGCAGACACTGCCCAAATGAAAGAGGCCAACCCTTACCTGCTGATGGTGCCCGCACAACTCGACATCTTTAAGCCCGAGGGCATGGTGCTGATTGCAGACAAAAAAGTCGGGGTGGGCACTGAAGGCGAGGTGGAGGCGGCCCTGGCGGATGCAATCCGCACGCGCCGGATGGTGGCCCTGCGCATCAGCCGAGGCACTGTGGATTCCCTGCGCACCACAGTAAAAATAAATACCCGCGTTTACAGTGATCGGGGCGCTGAGGAAGCCAGCAGCGGTGCCACCAGTGCGGCCGCAGGCATTGGGGGTTTTTTGATTTACATCTTCATCTTTCTTTATGGCGGGCTGGTGCTGCGCGGTGTGCAGGAAGAAAAGCAAAATCGAGTAGTCGAGGTCATTGTATCGAGTGTGAGGCCGTTTCAGCTGATGATGGGAAAAATAATCGGAGTGGCGCTGGTGGGGCTGACGCAGTTTGTGCTGTGGATTGTGCTCACCCTGGCCCTCTCGACAGTTTTTGGTGCAGCGATGTCGCCTGGTTCAGCAATGGGCATGGGCGGTGGCATGGCGTCGCCAGGTGCAGGTGCCGATGCTTACCAATCGGTCAGCTCGGCATTTGGAACCATCAATTGGGTGGAACTGGCTGGCTGGTTCCTGTTCTATTTCCTCGGCGGCTATTTGCTCTATGCCTCCTTCTTTGCGGCATTTGCGGCCTCGGTGGATAATCAGAGTGATATCTATCAGTTCATGTTCCCCATCTCCTTGCCGGTTATCATTGCCATCACGCTTATACCCGCTGTCATAGACAGCCCTGACAGTTCACTGGCCTTCTGGCTCTCTGTCATCCCCCTGACAGCCCCCATCAGCATGATGGCGCGGATACCTTTCGGCGTCCCCCTTTGGCAGCTGCTGCTTAGCGCGGGCCTGCTGGCCATCACTTTTGTCGGAGCAGTTTGGCTGGCAGGGCGCATTTACAGGGTCGGCATTTTGATGTATGGCAAAAAGATAACCATCAGGGAACTGAGCAAGTGGGTGTTTTATTCCAGGTAGTTTGAAACTGCATCAAAGTTGAAAATCGGGCGGAAAAGGTTGTGGAAGCTGCTGGGGAAAGCGGTGATGCTTGCTCTGTGGCCGATGGCGCTCAGCATCCTCTACGTGATATGGCTGGGCTGGGTGCCACCATTCACCACCCCGCTGATGGTGCTCAATGGCCGCAACGGCCTTGAAGGCAAGGCCCCCAATGCCGAGTGGCTGGGTTATGATGAGCTGCCATGGCGTGCCAAAGTGGCTGCAATGGCCGCTGAAGACTCCAAGTTCCCTGGGCACAACGGCTTTGATTGGGATGGTATCAAGTATGCCGTCAGTAACAGCAAGGCAGGGCATCGCCGAGGGGGGAGCACCATCAGCCAGCAGGTGGCCAAAAACGTTTTTCTTTGGCCCAGCCGGACTTGGCTGCGCAAGGGACTCGAGGTGTGGTTTACTGTGCTGAT
>CBDTVD010000031.1:0-11581 GCA_965363965.1 uncultured bacterium | reverse complement strand
GTACGGTGGTCCGGATTGTATTGCGGCTCTGATTATTCGATAAGGCTGCAGAGCATGACCACGACTGACACCATGGACACTGCGGCCACAATCGCCCAATCTATCCGGATGATTGAGCAAGGGTGTGAGTATGTCCGCATCACTGCCCCAAGTTTGGAGGAGGCAAAAAACCTGGAGGCGATTAAAAAGGGCCTGCGCACAGCTGGATACTCGGCCCCAATTGTGGCCGATATCCACTTTACGCCTAACGCTGCTGAAATGGCGGCCAGGATTGTTGAGAAAGTGAGAATCAACCCAGGCAATTACGCTGACAAAAAGAAATTCGAGCAGCGGGATTACAGTGATTCCCAATATGATGCAGAAATAGACCGGCTTAGAAAGCGATTTATGCCGCTGGTGAAAATCTGCAAGGAATATGGCACTGCCATGCGGATTGGCACCAACCATGGCAGCCTGAGTGACCGCATCATGAACCGATATGGCGACAGCCCGCTGGGGATGGTGGAGAGTGCGCTCGAGTTTTTACGCATTGCACGGGAGGCAGACTACCACCAAATAGTGCTGAGCATGAAGGCCAGCAACCCCCTGGTGATGATTCAGGCTTATCGGCTGCTGGTGGCCAGAATGCTGGATGAGGACATGCACTATCCGCTTCATCTGGGGGTGACTGAAGCCGGCGAGGCGGAAGAAGGCCGCGTGAAAAGCGCGATGGGCATAGGGAGCCTCCTGGCCGAAGGCCTCGGCGACACCGTGCGGGTATCCCTGACCGAGCCCCCTGAGGCTGAAATTCCAGTGGCCAGGGAAATTGTTTCTCGATATTTTCCGGCATGGGTGGGCCAAGCCGCACCCGATGAAATCAGTAAACTGGACCCCTACTCTTATCAGCGCCGCCACACACTTGAAGTCGGGAGCATCGGCGGGCAGAATGTGCCCAGGGTTATTGCAGTGCATGCTGAACTCCATCCGTCGCCAGCAAGCCTTGCTGCGCTCGATTTGCATTACAATCAGGTTACTGATAAATGGGCAAGTGGTGAACTTGCGCCAGATTATATCCTGTTTGGCGATGCTGACACTGCATTTGCCCTGCCCAATGGGATAAAAGCAATTTACCTTGCTGAGGTGTGGGATAAATTCGAGTCCAAGGATGCCGTTCAATCTTACCCTCTGCATTCAGCATGGCCTGCGGAAAAAAACCATCCTCATCTTAATTTTTTCGAGGTGAATGCAGTCAACCTCAACTCATTATCACTTTTGCTGAATGACCCGACTGCGGTACTGGTACTGGCAGGAGAAGCAGGCAGGGAGGAAATTTTCTATAGACAAGCCGTGGCCCAATGCGACATCATAGGGTTGCGGATGCCAATCATTCTGAAATTCAGCGGCACAGAAAACTCAGAGTCATTTCTTTGCGGGGCAGCCTCTGCGGCAGGTGCAGCGCTCTGCGATGGACTGGGCGATGGAGTGATGTTCAGCTATTCAGGTACCAGCCTTGCTGGAGATTACGCCCTCAGCAACCGCACAGCATTCAACGTTCTGCAAGCCAGCCGAACTCGGATTTCGAAAACGGAGTATATCAGTTGCCCCAGCTGCGGCCGAACCTTGTTCGATTTGCAGGAAACCACTGCCATGATCAGAAAGCGCACCGACCACCTGAAGGGGGTGAAAATTGCGATTATGGGCTGCATTGTCAATGGCCCTGGCGAAATGGCCGATGCCCATTATGGATATGTAGGCACGGGGCCAGGAAAAATCACCCTGTACAGGGGAAAAGAAGTTGTTGAAAGAAACATCCCCAGCCAAAACGCCCTCGACAGGCTAATCGGGCTGATGCAGGAAGATGGCACCTGGCATGCACCGAAATCTGAACCCACCACCCGATAGATGCTTGCTTTTGTCAAGGCAGTCCGAACAGAATCGGCCCTACCTTTGCTATCTTAATCACCAAACTAAGCCTTTAAAAAAAGCCAAAAAATATTAACATGAAAAAATTTTTACTTTCAGCAAGCTTCGCAGTGCTGGCTACTGGTGCCTTTGCACAGCTGACAGCGCCGAATCCTGAAATCATCCGCAGTGTGCCGACACCAAATTATGGCACTGCAAAATCAATCCCTGATGGCCAGCAAACACGCGATTATGATCGCATTCTGAACTTTTTGACCCAAGGCGATTCCCTTGCATTCATTGTAATTGATCAATCACTCAGCGGCTTCAGCTATATCATGCCTGACTCCCTTGCTCAAATCAATTATCGGCTCCAAGGCAGTGATAGTGGTATCCTTCAGCACATTGGCATCCATTCAGTTGGCCAGGTACTCGATCCAAAATCTTACATTTTTGATGGTGAGTTTTCTCGGTACACCCGCTACAAGCTCGATAAAGTCGTTTTCCCTTATGCATATATCAGGGTAGATGAAGATGTTGTTGACACCCTGGTTGTCCAGTTTTACCAAAGCCCGAATGTCAGAACATATGTATGGACTGGAGTTACCGAAGGCGACAAGGTTACCGCTTTCCCCGACTTTAATCCAAAAACAAGCTTGGGTTCAGGAGCCATCAAAACCATCAGATATGAATTGAGCCAAGAAGATACTGCAGTTGCATTGTACCGGTTTCAAGAATTTACTGCTGGCCTCAATGTGCCAGCCAATGGCATCTGTGCCTTTACCGTAACCTTCAAGCCTGGTTATAAAGTTAACCTCGGCGATACGCTTGCTGATTTTTCAACAGGCGAATCTGTTTATAAGCGCAACGTATTCGGCATGCCTTTCTACGGCGTTTATGAGGATATCTACATTGACTCTGCTTACAATCACGCGCTGCAAGCCAACAACCAAAGCATGTATAATGCGCCCAATAATAACTGGTTTGGCCGTTATATTCCAGGTGATGCCTGGAACAATGCAACCGGTGACTTTACCCGCCACCTGAATGCTGATTTCTATGTGTCATCCACCAACGTAGGAATTGAGGAGAAAAAGGACAACGGCTATGTGCTGAACCCTGCTTTCCCAAACCCCAGCAATGGCGTTGTCAACTTCAAGTTCACCATGCCTAACGGCTCTGATGCCACGCTTGAACTTTACAACACGCTGGGCCAGAAAGTACGCACCATTGCCAGCGGCCAGTTCAATGCAGGTGAGACTAAACTGACTGCAGACTTCAGCGACCTGCAAAGCGGCATGTACTATTACACGCTGACTGCAAATGGAACTCGTTTGAGCAACAGCCTCAACCTGCTGAAATAAGCAGCAAAAAAATTTTAATCAGCAGCCCTGCAGCATTTTTGCTGCGGGGCTTTTTTTTGCCGCTTACCGCCCAGTATTAAAATAATGACATTGAAAGAAAGGTATAGGCAATGCATTGAGTTTTTCCGGGCAACCAACCCCAACCCCGCTACAGAACTCAATTATTCAAGCGACTTCGAGTTGCTGGTTGCGGTGATTCTTTCTGCTCAGTGTACCGATAAGCGGGTAAATCTCACCACACCCTCGCTATTTGCCAAGTATCCAGATGCCCGCGAAATGGCAAAGGCAGAACCCGAGGAAATAGCTGAAATCATCAAATCAGTCAGTTTTGCCAACAATAAATCACGGTATCTGGCATCAATGGCCAGGATTCTGGTTCACACTTACCAGGGAGAGGTGCCCCACAGCTGGGAAGCAATCGCTGCATTGCCCGGGGTAGGGCGCAAAACCGCCAATGTGGTATCAAATGAATTGTGGGGGCACGGCGCAATCGGGGTTGACACGCACGTATTCAGGGTTGCCCAGCGCTTTGGCTTGGTGCCGCCCAGCAAAACCCCAGCGCAAGTGGAAAATGCGCTGATGAAACATGTGCCCGCAAAGTACCTGGGTGTGTTCCACCACTGGCTTCTGCTGCATGGCCGCTACATCTGCATTGCTCGAAAGCCAAAATGCAGCGAATGCGGACTGAGGGATGCCTGCCGATATTTTCAGTCTACTCCTCGTCTTCCACCACAGGCGCAGGGTTAGCCCGCTTGCCCAGCCAGGCCATCAGCATCCAATTGTTTTTTTCATGGATGGTGGCAAAGCCATTCACCATGTCGGCGGTGCGGTCATCGCCTTCCTCGGTGGCCGATTTAAAAATGGCGCGCTCCATGGTGGCCAGCTGGGAAAAATCGTCAGCAAGGGCCAGCACCATTTCTGATGGTTTTATGGGGTAATCAGATTCTTTGATAGTTGATTTTTTCAGATACTCGGTAAAGTTGCTCAGGGGCGATGCACCCAGGCTCAGGATGCGCTCTGCCACCTCATCCACTTCCAGTGCGGCGGCATTATAATATTCCTCGAACTTAACGTGAAGCTGAAAAAACTCGGGGCCGCTGACATTCCAGTGGAAGTTTCGGCAGCGCTGATAATGCAGCTGCATGTTGCTGAGGAGTTCATTCAGGCTTTCGATGACTTGCTTTCTGTTGTCTGCCATGGCTATTTTGATTTCAAGGGGATTAAGGCACTTGGGCCAGGATTGTTCTGCCCCACGCCTGCCCTGACCTTTGCAAGGAAAAAGTGAGTGAGCCAATTTATGACTATGCAATCATCGGCGGCGGCATTGCTGGCCTCACCTGCGCCAGTCTGCTGGCAGGCACCGGTGCATCGGTGGCGGTGATTGAGCAAAAGGCATGGCCCCACCACAAAGTCTGCGGTGAATATGTATCAAGGGAAGTCGAGCCTCTTCTGATGGCATTGGGGGTTTTCGACCGCCTGCCAGCGCCCGCACAAATTGACCACCTGCAAGTTTCGTCCATTTCAGGCAGAAGCATCACGGCAAACCTGGATTTGGGCGGATACGGAATCAGCCGATTTGCTTTCGACCATGCGCTTGCTCAATCAGCCCGAAGTGCTGGTGCCACTCTTTTTACTGAAGCCAAGGCAACCGAAATTACCCAGGTCAATGACATTTACACCATCAAAATCAGGGGCAAGGAATCTGTGCGTGGCATTAGGGTGCTGGGTGCCTGGGGAAAGCGCAGCACAATGGATGAGGCCACCAATCGTCCCTTCATCAAACAGCGGTCGCCCTGGGTGGGTGTTAAGCACCATGTAAAGGCTGATTTCCCCGCGGGCTATATCGCACTCCACAATTTCTCTGGCGGATACTGCGGGATAAATGCAGTGGAGGATGGCATCATCTGCATTTGTTATCTGATTCATCGCAATGCCATGCGCTCGGCAGGGAGCATCGCTCAAGTGGAGGAGCAGTTTCTGTTTCGAAATCCCCACCTGAAGGCGATCATGCAAAATGCTGAATATATTTACAAGGCTCCGCTGGTGATTAACGAGGTGAGCTTCAGCCGGAAATCGGCATTCATAGGCAAGGATATGCTGATGCTGGGCGATGGCGCAGGAATGATAGCTCCCCTCTGCGGAAACGGTATGGCTATGGCCATGCACAGCGCACTGCTGGCGGCAATTGCCCTTACGCAGCATGGCAATGGTGCGGTGGAATGGTACAAGCAGCAGTGGAATGCCAGTTTTTCTGCCCGGCTTTCACTCGGGCGATTGGTGCAGTCGGCTTTTGGAAAAGGAGCAGGCAGCAGTGCATTGATAACGCTTGGTAAGATTCTGCCATTTGTTGTGAATAAGGGCATCATCCCGCTGACCCATGGCAACCCTCGGCGCATCGAAGAGCTATGCAGGGCACTGAATTTGTAAGGTGGGTGGGTGCACTTGTGCAGGGTATGTTGAGGATGATAAAAACTCTCGGATTGCTTCTGGCATTTCCAGCGCTGCTGGTTCTGCTGGCGGGTGTGCCCATATTGCATCATACGTGCTTGAAAATCAATCATTTATGCGCATCGGCCTCCAGCCCCCTCAGCGATTGCGGCAGTCAGGGCACAGATGAAAGTGCTTGCTGCGCTGATGATGCCAGCGAAGACGGGGATTGCTGCCAGCAAAACATCGAGGTGGCAAAACCAGCCGTTGATCTGCAGGCGGCATCTAAGATATTTTCTCCCAGCCAGTCACCGGCCCTCCTTGCCGTGTGGCTCAGTTTATCCAGGGCAATCCACAGCCCTCTGGTTCCGCTTGCCCGTTTGCGTGCTGGCAGTGGGCCTAATGCATCGCCGCCTGATTTTCAGGTGAGGCTATGCACTTTCCTCGTTTGATTTTTTGTCATTTCTGTTTGCCCATTCCACTGCAACGCAGTGGGCTGGTGCATTATTCTGCTGCAATAATTCTGCATGCCGAAATCGTTCTTTCTTTAAAACCAAAATGACAAAACAAATTGAAAAATCTATTGATCCTTATTTTTCTGACAGCTTTTTTCGGCAGTCTGAAAGCCCAAACCCTCACCGGCAGGGTATATTTTCTTGAAAACGGCAAAAACATTCCCCTTGAGGGTGCAGGCATTTATTGGAAAGATGCTGACAGCATTGCCACTACGTCTGATTCACTGGGCAGGTTCAGACTTCCGCATTTCAATGGTGCGCTGATAATCAGTTTTGTGGGCTTTGCCGCTGATACACTTCAGGTGCATGCTGAAGAGCGATATGTTGAAATCGTGCTGGGCACCGACCCTACCCTGCTAAAAGGCGTAACCATAGTGGGCGAAACGGGCGGCAGACGCATGAATCAGCTGGATGCCCTGAACGTGGAAGCAATTGGCCGAAAGGAATTGCTGCGGGCTGCGTGCTGCAACCTGAGCGAAAGTTTCGAGACAAACCCCAGTGTAGATGTCGCTTACAGCGATGCGGTAACAGGGGCAAAACAGATCAGGATGCTGGGCATAGATGGAAAGTATGTGCAGCTGATGACCGAGTTGCTCCCTTTCAATCGCGGCCTTGCAGCATCCTACGGCTTGAGTTTTGTCCCTGGCCCCTGGATTAAGGGACTGCAGATTACCAAGGGGCCTGCTTCAGTGGTCAATGGCCCGGAAGGCATTGCAGGGCAGATAAATGTCGAGCTTCTGGAGCCAAGCGATGACGAGAAGAATCTGGTGAATTTATATGCTGGCAGCGGCGGCAGGGTAGAAGCCAACACCGCATTGCAATGGGAACCCAGGGAAGGCTATCATTTTCTTTTGCTCGGCCACGGCTCTGTAACCCCTTTGATGCTGGATGAAAATGGCAATGGATTCGCCGACCAGCTGAAAGGCAATACCTTCAGTTTGATGGGCCGCGCCGCACACCAGGGCAAGCGCACTGAGCAGCAAGCGGGGCTGCAGTGGCTCAAGGACAGCAGGAGGGGAGGCCAAATTGAACGTGATCCCATCACCGGCACCCAATACATTGCCGATGTGCAGACTGAGCGATGGATGGGCTGGGCAAAATTCGGGATTTTATATCCTGATAAACCTTTTCAAAGCATTGGCAACATTGGGCAGGTAACTCGGCACACCCAAAACAGCCAATTCGGTACCACCGTTTTTGATGCAGGGCAAACCAGTGTTCACCTCACCAGCATTTTTGCCAGCATCATCAGCCACACTGCACATCAGTGGAAAGCAGGATACAGCCTGGATTATGACCGATGGAAAAGACACTTTGTGCGTGAGCAACTGCTGGACCGCGATGACCAATTCATCACCCCTGGCGCATTTGCAGAGTATCAATGGCAGCCCGACAGCAGTTTCAGCTTGCTGGCAGGTGTGCGTGCCGACCTGTGGATGCCAGAAAATCAGCTGCAGGCCTCGCCTCGGATTCATCTGCGGTGGGCACCATCGAAAAACTGGACACTCCGTGCCCAAGGGGGGCTGGCCAGCCGCCGCCCCGAAATTTTCAGTGAGAATGCTGCCCTTTGGGTCAGCAGCCGGACACCTGTTATCACTGACACCAACACCATTGAGCGGGCCATAACAATGGGAGGAAGCATTTATCGGAACCTGAAAATCCGAGGGAAAAATGCCTATGCCTCAGCAGAAGTTTACCACACCACTTTCATCAACGGCGTAATTGCCGATTACGACAGCCACCCTGGGCTGATCATTCTCACCGCATCGGGCATGCCGAACACGGCACTCACTTCCCAGGCAGAACTGAATTTTCAGCCGTGGAAGGGATTGAGTTTTACCACCGCTTACAGGGGCACTTTTCCAGAAGTCCAAACTGGGGGAATCGTTCAGCGGAAAGCGCTGACCCCGCAAACCAAACTGCTGCTGACAGGCAGCCAAAGCATTCGCCATGATAAATTCATTGCCGACTTCACCGCTGTCAGGTATGGCCAGGCTCGCGTGCCAACCGCCATGCTCCGCGATGGTTTTCAGAGCAAGCCTTACTGGATTCTGAATGCCCAAATCATGAGGAAATGGAGGGCAACTACACTGGCATTTGGCGGAGAAAATCTGCTGAATTTCCGCCAGCCAAATCCGATTTTGGGTGCTGACAATCCTTTTGGGCCAGGCTTTGATGGCAGCTTGCTCTATGGCCCGCTGATGGGAATCAGGCTTTATGCCAACCTCAATTTCAACTTTTAAGGGGCCAGGGTATATCGCACCGATGCCCCGAAACTGGTAAAGCTGGTTTGATAGGTATTGCTGGTGTAAGGCTTGGTAACGTTTCGGGTAAAGAAGATTCTTGTCGTCAGGTTTTTGTTGATGTTGTACTCAACAAAAGGGGTCAGGCTGAGGGTGCGCTGCCCGGCTGCATCCTCGCCTGGTTTGTCATCGTCCAGCCTCCGGATGATGCTCTTGTTGTCCCTCAGTGTCAGGTCGAGCCTGAAATTCAGGTCGTTTTTCAAAACCAATGGCCGGTTTCGGACATCCTTTATAAATGGCACTTTGACATCTTTTCCTCGATAGCCAACCCCAAAAGTCAGGTCGTTGCTGCGGGTTTCATTCACCTGGTAGTTGCTGAAAGTGAGTGCAACGTTTCTTTCTTTTCTGTATTCAAATCGGCTGGTGAATTTGTTCACCCATTGCACATCAACGCTGATGAGGGGGCCAAACTGCTCACTGAACTGCACTTGCTCAATCCGGTAATAGCTGGGTTTGTTGATGTATTTGCGATAATCTACTGTGTCATAATTCAGCTGGGTCTGATAGCTGCTGACATTATAGGTTGCCCTGTATCCATGGTTGATGGTTACATTTGAAACGTATTTTTTGAGTGCGGCAACATTGCCGAGTCCCGTCCACGTCAGCCGCCAGTTGGGGGCAGGGAAACGGGGAAAGGCGGTGGTGTCAGTAACCCCTGCATTCTTGCCGCGATAGGCAGCATTAAAGGCTGTAACCAGCACATCTGGCTGGTAGCGGCCATAACCGATTGGGAAACCTGTAACGGGGTCGGTGGTAGTGTCGCCGCCGCTTTGGTTGGCCTGAAATCGCTTGGCCACAATGAATCGGTTATCCTGAAACTCCTGAAAAGTTTCGCTTTTGTTGCCGAGGTCTTTATTCTTACCCTTGAATGCCGTGCGGATGGGCAGATAAGAAATGGAGTATGTTCCATTGGTGATGGGTGTCAGGTGCACAAAGTCATCATCAATGGGGCTGTACTTGAAAGTTTCCTGAAAGGTGCTGGTGGTGGTTTTGTTAAAATCAACATTAAGCCTGAAGTTTTTCACTGGCTCAATGGTCATGTCGAAGCGCATTGTCAGCCGCTGGGTCTGCAGGTAAGGATTAATCAGGTTGGTGTCCCGGGTGATCCAGCCGTTTGCAGCTGCCTCACTCCTCAAATTGGGGTCCTGCAATCCGAAAACAAAAGGCAGCATTGGCGCTTTGGCCTGGGGGCTGATGCCGATGTATTTGGGTTCAGGCAGAAAGCCTGGCAGTGTCTGGCCTCGGTTGAAATTGACGTTTCCATTCACTTGGCGCACCATCATCAGCAAGCGCAGAAATCCTTCGGCTGCGCCCAGGGCAGTTTTGTCTATCTCGTCGAGTTTTGCGGTGTCCTTGCTGGCGTCCTGCCTTTTTTTCTGGATTTTGTCTGCATTGCTTTTCCCCTGATTTATGGTGCGCAGAAAGGGCACCTTGTTATATAGCGAAACAAGGTTGAAACTGGTGTTGCCATTGATTGTCTGCCCGTTTTGGATGGTGTTTCCTACGGCTTCATTTGCCCGAGGAGCTTCAAGCCAATCGTAATTGCCTGTGTAGGTGCTTTGCGCGGTAATCCAGTCCAGCAGGGGAAGTTTATTGATGGGTATGTTATAGCTGATGGTGGTTATCTGTGTGAAGCGATTGATTTCGCCCAGCTTCTTCACATTGTCCCACACCTCTTGTTTCTTGTAACTGCTGTCGAGCCGGCCATAGGGTTCCTCGATTCGCGCTGTGGCCTGGGCGCTGTATGTCAGGCTCAGGCTTTTGGTGAGGTTGTAGCGGAAATCAAAATTGCGGTTGAACAGGAACTGCTTATCATAAAGCGGGAAGTTCAGCGATTTGTAACCTTCAATGTTCCGATAAATTACTTCGCTGAACTTCCGATTCAATTCGGTTCGCACGCTCACGCTCTGCGGCAGATAATAAAAATTGATATCCTTGATGAAAGTCAGGTTCTTGTTTTTTATCTTTTTGGCAAACGGTGTTACAGGCTTGCTCTTGAAGGCAAAGGTGTAATCGAGTGCGCCGCGGTTGGTAACCAGTTCATCATGCTCTCGCTCGATGTCTCTCCTCAGCTGTTTGCTGTAAGCATAAGTGGCACTGAAGTTCTGAATGTCCCACGGGTAAAACTTCTTTTTGTCTGCTGAGGGGCCTTTGCTGACGTTAGTGAGGTTGAAACTTTTCCGCCCGATGTATTTGATGTTGGCGCGGTTTACACTGTCGAGCGCATCCCTGTCGGGCCTGTACAGATCTTGGAGGCTCCTGAAAGGCAAATCGGGGCTCAGGGGGTTGAACTCAGGTTTGGCAAAGCTTTCGCCGGCTGAAAAATACAGCGGTATCCTGAGATTCGCTTTTTTAGGGAAAAATCTGCCGAGTTCAAACTGCGATATGGCCTCGTATTGGGTCATATCCTCCAGGTTCCGCTCCTGCAGGGTCTGCTCTATTCCGCCGAACCCGATGGTGCGCCGAGAACCAGAAAGATCAAGCCTGCCAAAATCTGCGAGTTTTGTGGTTACCCTTGCCACGCCAGCCCATCCGCCTTTTTCCTCAAAGTCTGATACCCGCAATTCATTTACCCAAACCTCGAGGCAGATGGGGATTCCATCCGGGTTATCCTCATTTCGGGGATTTCTTACGCCGATAAGTGCTGTGCGCACATGGCCCATGTCTGGGTTGCCGATTACGGTTACTCTTCCGGTCAATCGCCCGTCCTTGTCATAGACATCATGGCTGAAAGGGTTCTGCAGGCTGAGGCCCTGCCTGTCTCTGTCGAATTTGAGATTGTAGAATTCTTCCAGGGCAATGTCTATTCGGTTTTCCAGCGGCCAAATCAGTTCATTGTCAACAGTGCCTGCAGGTGTAACCTTCAGGGGAATTTCATACTCATAATAATTGTCGTTGTAATCTGCACCAACCCTGATGAAGATGGTTGCCTGGCTGTCCTGCAAGTTTTCACCTTCAGCATGCACAAACATCTTCATCCTTTTATAACGGCGGAGGTCGAAATCAACTGTTTTAAAAACGGCCCGTGCATCGCCATCAGCCAGATTGCAAATCCTCATGCTCAGGCTGGCCTCATTGAGTGCGACCTGCT
>CBDTVD010000030.1:0-11695 GCA_965363965.1 uncultured bacterium | reverse complement strand
CGCCCATCATAGTAGAGACTATAGGGGGCGATACTGTGGATACCTATCTCCACTATTAATTCAACTCAAACGATATGAAACATATTCTCAGCCTGCTCTGCATCCTGACTTGCGGAACACTTTCGCATTCCCAAGATACCGCTCTCCAGTGGAGGGTTCAGTATGCTTATAAAAATCTATCTACCTTTGAAATTTCTTCAGGCATTCTGATTGACAGGACACTTCAATTTGTAAATCATGATCAGTTTCGCGGAATGCCAGACTCAACCTGCATGAACGGGGAATGGGAACAATTGTATCTGGAAATATGCAAAGGCAGCTACAAGCGTGAAACGCCGTAGTGGCCCACACCTCCACTGGCGTGATGCGGGGGAATGCGGTGGTGCGGTAAGGGTGAGTTACTCACCTGCCCCTGCCGTTAATTTGCACCTTTATCAAAGAGACATAGCAGAGAGATGAAAGCATACGTTTTTCCTGGGCAGGGCAGCCAGTTTGCGGGCATGGGCAAGGCAATAGCCGAGGAGGCGCAGGGGCGCGACTTATTGGCCGAGGCCGATGACATCCTCGGTTTCAAAATCAGCGAGGTGATGACCGATGGCAGCGATGAGGACCTGCGCCAGACGCGCATCACTCAGCCTGCCATTTATATCCACAGCCTGGCTGCCATCCAGCGATTGGGCGAGGACTTTGCCCCAGGGATGGCAGCTGGCCACAGCCTCGGCGAGTTTAGTGCCCTGGCTGCCTGCGGGGCCATCAGTTTTGCCGAGGGCCTCAAACTCGTGAGCCTGCGTGCCGAAGCGATGCAGAGGGCCTGCATGGCTGTCCCTGGCACCATGGCCGCCATCCTCGGCGGTGATGATGAAGTGGTGGACCAAACCTGCAGAGAGATGGATGCCATTGTGGTAGCCGCCAATTACAACTCGCCTGGGCAAGTGGTGATTTCAGGCACTCTGGCAGGGGTCGAGATGGCCTGTGCTGCCCTGAAAGAACGGGGTGCCAAACGGGCGATTATGCTCACAGTCGGCGGGGCATTTCACAGCCCGCTGATGGAGCCTGCCCGCGCCGAACTGGCAGAGGCAATCGGCAATGCTACGTTCAGCAAGCCGCGCTGCCCCATTTATCAGAATGTGGACGCGATGCCGCACAGCCAGCCCGAGCAAATCCGCATCAATCTGATCAGCCAATTGACGGCCCCCGTGCGATGGACCGACACCATCCAGCAAATGATCCGCGATGGCGCTATCGAGTTCCATGAGGCCGGCCCTGGCAAGGTGCTGCAAGGGCTGATTAAAAAAATAGACCCCAGCGCAATCACCCTTAGCGTTTAGGGCGCGGCTGCGGGCTCCAGAATGTAGAGGGTAGGCGTCCAGCCTTTGGTCAGCCCTGCTATTTTTCCATTCCTCAGGGTCAGCGTGCGGCCGAGGCCGAGGTCATGGAGCGCATCGGTGATGTCCTTTGCGGGCCAATTCGGCTGGGGCAATCCGTCCTTTTTATACTGGCCGTAATACACCTGGCCTCTTACAGAAAAGAGCAAATTCCACCCCTCGGCCGTTGCCTCAGCACCCAAAACCCTCATGCTGGGGTAGGCTGGGTTGAAAATGGCCCTCGGTACCCTGACCATCACGGGGTGTTTGGGGTCACTGGCATTAAAGATCAGGGGCACGCCGCGCATGGCAAACCAGCCATCACCCATTGATATCAAGCCGCTGCTGCTCCAGTCTGGCTGCGGGCCATAGGCTGCCAGGTCTATTTTTGGTTTCGCCAGCCGGTGAAAAGTCCAGGTCTGGTCATCGCCATCCCATCTGAATTCAGCGAATATCCTGGGTTTTGGTTTTATCCGTGCCCCATTCCACTCTACAGGCATCCAGAGGTCTTCACCGGTCATCAGCGGCGGAGTTCGATAGTCAGGCTGATAATTTCGGGGCAGCCGGCCCTTCATCACACGGTGCCAGCTTCGGGCTTCCGATTCTTTTTTGGCCAGATAGAAGCCCTCGGTGTAAATTCTGGGGTCGGCGTCCTGCTGTGCTTTGCTCACATAAATCAGTATCAGGCTGTCGGCCCCCGATACAGTACCCAGGGCTTCGATTGGGTGCGGGCGGATGGTTTCATAAGCAGTGTTGAATTGTGCGCCGTCCTCAAGGTCTGCGGCTGCATTGGCAGGGCCTGGTGCATCGCCGCTTTCAAACCTGATTGCCGTGGGGCTGCCGCCATCCTCCACGTTTCTGATGACAATGAGGTGCCCATAGGTGCGGTCTATTACCTGCAGGCCATCGGCAGTTTTCAGCAGGTCGGCATTGCTGGATATCGGGTGGCGCAGGCGGAGTTTTTCCTCGGCAGCCACCTTTAGTGCACCCGGGTGGGCAGCATCATATGGCACATTTTTCTTCAGGCGCGATGTCAGCGGCCAAGTGGGCTCAGCCGGGTGCCCCCTTATCAGCATTTTCAGCCCTGCATCTGCGCCGCTGTATTGCTGCCACAGATAGGGGTCATAAAAATAATACTCGTCAGGGGCGTTAAAGCCTGTTCCGTATGCCTCAAAGGTGGCGATGTCGGCCAGGCTGGCGCTGTCTATCAGAATGCGGAGCTCGCTGCCGTAGTATCGGATGTCGATATCCAGTTCCCTCAAAATCTGATGCTGGCCCATCCCTTCCCTCAGCAGAAAGATGTAGCTGGTGTCCTGCACTTGTGCCTGTCCGCTTGCTGTGGCAAGCAGAAATGCAAGGGCGCACCCCTGGGCAATGAAATTGTGAGAGAGGATAATGCATCAAAAATAGGGGGAAATTTGCCGCCGTTGCATAAACCCAAAAGCAGTGGGCACGTTATAGGTGCCAAGTGGCAGCCGAAAGCGAAAAAAAAACGGAGACAGAGGCCAAAAAGTCTGCAAAGGCTGCTGGCCTACGCTATGTCCTCGATTCAAAAACGCCTGGCTTCACTCGCCTAAAGCACGGCAAAGGATTCAGCTATAGAGATAAAGATGGCAAAAAAGTCACGAGCAATGAGGACCTCAGCCGATTTGCCGCGCTGGTGATTCCGCCCGCCTGGCAGCAGGTATGGATTTCACCTTTCCCCAACAGCCACCTGCAGGCAACAGGCTATGATGCAAAAGGCCGAAAAGTTTATATCTATCACCCCGATTGGCGCAAAGCCCGCAGCAAATCCAAGTTTCTGAAAGTTACAGGCTTTGCCGAGGGGCTGAAGGCAGTGCGCAGCCAAATGGAAAAAGACCTGCGCCGGCGGACACTTGGAAAAGAGAAAGTGGTGGCACTGGTGCTGAGCATCATGGAGCACACCAGCATCAGGGTCGGCAACCGTGAGTATGCCAAAACGAATAAAAGTTTCGGCCTGACTACCCTGCGAGATCGCCATGCGGAGATACACGGGGCCGAGGTGAAGTTTGAGTTTGTAGGCAAAAAAGGTGTACCCCAGCAGGTTTCACTCAGCAATCGGCGGCTGGCGAAACTCATTAAAAGCTGCCGAGACATTCCGGGCCAGCACCTTTTTCAATACCTGGATGCCGAGGGCACTCGGCATCAGATTGAAAGCGGAGATGTAAACGAGTACCTCCATCGGCTGGCCGGCCCCGAGTTTTCAGCAAAGGATTTTCGCACATGGAGCGGCACGCTTGAAGCATTCAGATTGCTGCGCGAGTGCCCCCCAGCGAGCACCACTACTGAGCGCAAAAAAATCGAAAACCTGGTGCTGAAAGAAGTGGCAGCCGCCCTGGGCAACACCCCATCGGTTTGCCGAAAATACTATGTGCACCCAGCTCTGCTTGAAGCCTATGCCGATGGCACACTTGAATCCTACTTCGCCCAGTGCCGAGATTGCCGGACGGATGAGCAGGAAAGGGAGTACCTGGAGGAACTTCTGCTGGGCTTTCTGGCCAAAAGCTGAGCGCCCAGCCCGGGCCTGGGGAGGGCCGCTGGCTGCCGACAAATCAGCGCGCTTATCGCAGGGGGCGGGGCAAGGCGCTGAAGTGCGTCAGGCCGCATTGATCCCCTGGGGCTTGGCCGCTTTATCGGCTGATGGGCACGGTATTGGCAAAAAGGATTGGCAGATGGTTAACAATTGCAAACGTAACTTTGTGTGGATGCAGTTTTTGATGCTCACCCTGGCTTCCTTTTCGGCTGCCCTGGCCTACGGGCAGGATGCACCGAGGGACACTTTGGTGCTGCGTCAGATTGATGGCACCAAGCTCACCATCATTGGCTATGGCCAGCTGCGCGAGGCCTATACCGAGACCATTGACGGATACACCATCACCCTTGATGAGCACGGCATATATCAGTATGCCAAAATCGGCACCGGAGGCGGGCTGGCCACCAGCGGCTTCAAGGCCCGTGACCCCCAGAATCGCACCAAGGACGAAATCCGCTTTTTGCGCGGAAAACCCACCCACCTGCGCCCTACCGAAAAATACATTGAACAACTCCGCCAAAGAGATAAAAAATTCTATGACCATAAACCCATATATGGCGACACTGCGCGCTAAGCTGGCCTGCGGCATATTCCTGCTGGCCTCACTCACTGCGGGTGCCCAATCGGCTCCGTCAAAGTGTGCCCCATCGCCTGATTTTGTGCCTACCGTCCAGGCCAATGGCGCGATAATCAGTACCCGAGCCCTCGGCGATGCCCTGCTGCACTGCGCAGTTACCCCCGATGGTTACCCCGTCCTGATGAATGCAGCTGGCAATTACGAATTCGCCAAGCGCAATGCCGAGGGCAACCTGGTGCTGAGCGGTGTACCGGCTGAAACCGGAATAGCCGGTGCTGTGAAGGCGGGCCTGGTGCCCAACCAATTTTATGGCGCTGAATACGCCCAGAAAATCTATGCCCAGGCCAGCATTGGCGCCGCCAAAGGCCCGAACGCTGAAGGCGGACATGATGACCACATCCAAACCTTTCCCACAAAGGGAAAACGGAAAATACTCGCCATCCTGATTCAGTATCCTGACTTGAAAAGCAAGTTCAGCCGCAACCATTTCGATAGCCTGTTTAATGCCGATAATTATGCCGGCACGGGCAGTTTTGCCCAGTATTACCGCGACAACAGCTTCGGCAAACTCGATTTGTCAGTGGATGTTGTCGGCTGGTACACCGCACAAAACAACTACAAGTACTATGGTGATGACAACGGCAACGGCTACCCTGAAGCCCAGGAACTGGTGCGGGAAGCAGTGGACGCTGCCGCCAGCAGCGTGGATTACAGCAAGTATGACAACGATGGCGACGGCAAGGTGGATGGCATCATCATCATCCATGCAGGCCCTGGCGCCGAAGAAGGCGGCAAGGTGGAGTATGCCTGGAGCCACCGATATTCCATCTTCGGAGCCAAGTACAACAACACTTACATCACTGACTATATGCTGAACCCTGAAACCCGATTCAGGGGGACCACCAAGGCCGACAAATCGGTGGGGATTGGGGTTTATTGCCATGAGTTCGGCCACGTGCTCGGCCTGCCTGATTTTTATGCCACCAACTGGAAGCAGGGTGCCAAACATGCAGGCACGGGCGACTGGAATCTGATGGCTGGCGGAAGCTGGCTCGGCAGTGAAGCCCAGCCTGGCAGCCACGATGCGTTTTGCAAGGAATGGCTCGGCTGGCTATCCCCAACCGTGCTGAAAGCCGAGGACATCTATTCCATTCCGCTGCCCGATACAAAAAATCAAGTGGTCTATCGAATCAATACCACTGACAACAAGCAGTATTATCTGCTGGAAAATTATCAGCTCAAGGGTAACAATGCAAAACTCAATGGCCACGGCCTGGCCATCTGGCGGGTCAATGAGTCTATTTTGAAAGCCGGCCCGTGGAGCTGGAACACTATCAACAACGACCCTGACAACCTCGGCCTGAAACTTATGGAAGCCGATGGCAAAGACCATCTGCTGAAAGGCACCAATCGCGGCGATGCCGGCGACCTTTTCCCCGGCAGCACCAACCGCCGAGTGATAAATGATGAAAGCTCCCCCAGCATGAAACTCAGCAGCGGCGCCAACAGCGGTGTCGCTTTGATGGGCATCACTGAAGAAGATGACAGCAGCATCACGTTCGAGGTTGGCATGCACGCCTATGCCGAGTTTTCACTCGCCGACCCATCGGTATGCGTGGGTAATGCAGTTACGGTTGTCAACAACAGTTTTGCCGCCGACGAATACAGCTGGGATTTCGGTGACGGCTACAAGTCAACCGCTGAAACTCCACAGCACGCTTACGCTGAAGCCGGAACCTACACCATCAGCCTGACAATCAAAGGCGGAAGCATTACAAATGAATACAGCCAGGAAATAACCGTTGAGCAAGGCCCAGTTGCCAAAATTGATTTCAAGGTTAAAGGGGATACCCTGGTCATCAATAATCTCTCCACCGGTGCTACCCGCTACTGGTGGTTCTGGGGCAATGGTTTTGTCGGATACCGAAAAGATACGGTTGTCAGCTTTGTTTATAAATCACTCGGCACCTATACCCTGAAACTGGTGGTGGCCAACGCCGATGACTGCCGAGACACACTTGAGCAAGTTGTGGTGATTGATGGCACCAACGGCATCGCAGATTTTGGCGCGGGCAGCACCAGCTATATCATCGCCCCCAACCCGGCTGCCGATGGTACAGCGCTCTATGCAAGCCAGGCCCAGGCCTCGGTCCTCACCCTTCACTTGTTTGATGCAACAGGCAGGCAATTGAGCAGCCGCACAGGCCTGAATCTGACAGAAGGAATAAACAGGGTTGAACTCCCTGAACTTGGCGGCCTCAACCCAGGCATCTATTACTTTTTTGCCCAAACGGCTCAGGGGCAAACCCGCATCCCCGTGATGGTGAGGTAAACCCCAGTACAGAACTTTTCAGCGGGCCAGGCATTTGATTCTCTATCCTCTGCCTGGCCCGTTTTTCATTTTTTTTTAAATCTGCGCATTGGCTCACGGGGCACAGCGCGTCATCCGTTCAAAAAAATATACTTCGCCCAGTTCCTTTTTTCTTTATGCGCCTCAATCATCTGCTCTTTTCGCTGCTCGCCCTCGGCCTGTTGTTTTCTGCAAGCCATGCATCGGGTCAGGCCAGCAAGCCATCAGGCCCGCATTCCAGTGCGGGGAAAACCCTTCGGCCCTCGGCGCTTCAGCATGCCCCATTGCTGGGTGTGCTGGGTACCGGAAATCAGAGTTTTGATTATGAGCCTGTGCTGCGCAGTGTCAGCATAGAGCATGGCAATGATGAAAAACTGGGCACTGTGCCCCTGGGCCAGCTGCCCGCCAAAGATGTGGTCGACGGGGCAGGCACAGGCGGCCCCCAGGCGCGCGCCTTGCAGGAGGTCAATGTGCTTTCCAGTTTCGGCGCATTCAACCGATACAATGGCTTTGTTCCCATGGATAACGATATCGCTGTCAGCAACAAAGGCATGATTGTCAGCGCCAGCAACACATCTTTTGCTATAATGGACCTCAAGGGCACCCCCCTCTTTCTGGGTGTTTACAGCAGCTTTTTCCGCAGCCAGTTCCCCAGCCTCACAGGCACCTTCTATGATCCCCGCGTATCCTATGACGAAACCGCTGACCGCTTTGTGATGGTTGTACTGCATGGCAGCAACAGCGCCCTGAGCAAAGTGATGGTGATGTTCAGCAAAACCAACAATCCCCTGGACGGCTGGAACATTTACGCCCTGGATGGCGATGTCGGCGGCAAGGGCCTTTGGTTCGATTATCCCCACCTGGCAGTTAACGAGCGAGAAGTGTACATCACCGGAAACCTCTTTACCAACAGCAACACTTTCAGGGAGGCCGTGCTGCTGCAGATAGAAAAAAACACTGGGTACAATGGCAGTGAATTGAATTACCAGTACTGGAATGGAATTGAAGATGAAAAAGGCATCGGTGCCTTTGGCCTGGTGCCTATCCCATATGGAATGAAGGGCAGCTATGGCCCAGGCATTTTTCTGATGGGCCAGGCCAGCAGTTTCGGCACTTATGCCACCATTTATGACCTGACTAATTACATGAGCTCTGACGATGAAAGCATCACCCCTTTCGATGTAAAATACAGTTTTACATATTCAGCCCCTACCACGGCAAAAATGCAGAGCAGCGGCAAACGCCTTGATTGCGGCGACAGCCGAATACAGGGTGGCTTTTACCTCAATGGCAATATCCATTACACTTTCAGCACTCGAGACAATACGGGCTTCACCTCAGTTATCTATGCCAAGCTGACTGTAAGCACCGGGGCGGTGGGTGCACAGACGTTCGGCCTCACCAGCACCGATTATGCCTACCCCAACATTGCCTTTGCAGGCCAAAATGAAACAGATGGCGATGTGTTTCTTTGCTTTTTGCGCAGCAGCAGCACGCTTTACCCTGGCGTCAGGGCGGTTTATGTCGGCTCCGATTTCTCCTTCAGCGAAAGTGCGGAGATCAAGGAGGGCTCAGGCCCAATCAACATCCTCGCGCTCAATGAAGAGCGATGGGGCGATTATACAGGCATAGCCAGAAAATTCAATTCCAATGCCTGTGTAATGGTCGGCGCTTATGGAAACAACGACACCCGCTGGGCCAGCCAGATAGGCATCATCTCAATAGACCCAGCACTCAGCTTGGCTGAAGCCGATGCCAAAGTGCCAGTTACAGTGTTCCCTGTTCCGGTACGCGATTATTTCTCGATTGATTTCACGCTGAAAGAAGCCACCATGCTGACAATAGAATTGGTGGGGGCAGATGGAAAAACGCACCAGATTCTGCTGAGGGACCAAGTTTATCCTGGCCTGCAGCAATTCCAGTTCAACCGTGCAGCGCTCAGCCCGGGCACTTATCTGCTTCGCATCAGTTCACCCACGGCCGTGCTGGCAGCCAAGAAGGTGGTGGTGGAGTAGACGGTGGGGATAATCCTGCGCTGAGTAAGTAGAAATACATCCCGCGAATGGGGCTTATCCACACCCTGTGGATAACGATGTGCATAACCTGGAGTTATTTTGCCTGCTGCCACCGGAGTGAGCATCTGCCTGGCAGCACCATTTTTTCCCTCACCATATTTATATCCGCCTTTCCATAAAAGCGCTCATATTTTCTTGCCTTGACCCGGCACCGGCCCAACGTGGACGAGCTGATCATGGCGGCAACTGCCGCGATGATTGCAGAAGGGGGCCTGGCCAACCTCAGCATGCGCAGCATCGCCAAGGTGGCTGGCCTGACCCAGGGGGCCATCTATGTCTATTTTCCCAGCAAGGAAATTCTCTATTGGGCCACCATCGCCAGGGGATATGCCCTGCTGAGTGAGCACCAGGCCAGGGCCCTTAAAACTCCCCAGCCCGAGGAGCGACTGATGAATGTCAGCCGAGCTTACCGAGACTTTGCCCTGGAAAAACCCCAGTTCTACAAGGCACTGCACACCAACCCTGAGCCCCACTTTAAGCGCGATGAAGCCCCAGGGCACCTCACCTCTGTCAGCATGCAGCCTTTTCAAACCCTCGTCAGCGTGGTGGAGGATGCCCAGGCTGCCGGTGTACTGCGAAAAGAAGATTCTTTTAACATGGCCATGACAGTGTGGAGCACCGTCCACGGCAGCATCTCGATTTTTCAGGCGGGGGCCATGCTCACCAATCGCGATGGCTTTTTCAGGCAGTTCGATGAGTCATTGCATACCCTTTTGCAGGGCCTTGCCAACCCCAGCAGGGACTGATGACGTCAGACAAAAAAAATATTTTGCCCCGATGGTACCAAATCACCTCCAGCAGCAGTAACTATGCCTCTCCAAACAAGCAAATTCCAGAAATGGCCTATGACACGTTTTCTACTCTCACTGATATTCTTTCTGTGCGCCGCAGCGCACACAATCGCACAAACGCCTGACCCGGCGCCGCTTTTCCCTGTAGTGCAGGGGGGCAAATGGGGTTACATTGACAAAACCGGCAAGCTGAAATTTCAGCCCAAGTATGAAACCGCCGCCGACTTCAGCGAGGGCCTCGCTGCTGTCAGCATGGAAGGAAAGTATGGCTATATCGACAAAACCGGCAAAATCGTCATCCCCATGCAGTTTGAGGATGCAGGACCGTTTATGGAGGGCATGGCGTACATCGTCAGCAATGGGCGCTTCGGCTTTATTGACAAAATGGGCAAACTGGTGGTGCCGGCCGAGTATGAAGATGCCCAGCCATTTTATGACGGACTGGCCGTGGTGCGCAAAGGCGAGCGATACGGATATGTCAACTCCGCTGGCAAATTGGTCATTCAGCCGCAGTTTATGGATGCGGGATGCTTCAGGGAAGGGGTGGCATATGTATCGCGAGACAGCCTCTATGGATTCATAGACAAATCAGGAGCAATGATCATCGAGCCTACTTATGAAGCTGCCAACAGTTTCAGCGAGGGGCTTGCCTGGATTAAAATGGAGGGCCAGATTGGCTACATCAACAAAGAGGGCACAGTTGTGCTGGAGCCGCAGTATGTATATGCCAGCGACTTCAGCGAGGGCCGTGCGGCAGCCATCGTGGGCAACAAGGCCGTGTACATCGACCGTAAAGGCGCTCAGCTGGTGCGCATCCTCAGCAGCAACCTCACCAACCACGTCAAGTTCACCGAGGGGATGGCCCGCGTGCAGAACAACGATGGCAAAGTGGGGTACCTGAACAAAGCCGGCCAAGTGGCCATAAGCCCCAAGTTCAACAATGCCGAGCCGTTTCACAATGGCCTGGCCCGCGTTACCGTGCTGGATAAAATCGGCTACATTGATAAAATGGGCAAGTACGTCTGGCAGCCCAATAAATAGGCCGGCTGCATTTTGTCACTCTTCTCAGCTTGGGCATTTTTGCCTGGCATTCGATAAGTTTGCCCCAGCCACAGCATGGCAATAGACCCCAAAAAAAATCAGCCCATCAGCTGGGGTGATGCCCTGGCCAAACTCCGCCGGTGGTGCGCTTATCAGGACCGCTGCAGTGCCGATGTCATCAAAAAAATGCGCGGCTGGGGCTTTGATGCCATCAGGGCCCAGGAAGCACTGGCCCTGATGACCGAGGAAAAAATGGTGGACGATGCCCGCTTTGCCGCCAGCCTTGTCCGCGGCAAGCACCGCACCCGCGGCTGGGGAGCTGAAAAAATCCGAAATAGCCTGCGGGGCCGCCGAGTGCCAGAGGAAATGATCGACACAGCCATATCCGCGCTCGACCCAGCCGCCTATCGGCAAAAGCTGATGGCTTTGCTCTTGAAGAAGCGCGAAACCCTCAGCGCATTTCCCCCGCACGAAGTGAAAGCGCGCCTGGCCCGATACGCCCAATCAAAAGGCTACGCACCTGAACTGATTTGGGGGGTAATCGGGGAGATGGAGGTTTAATCCCCCACAACCACCACCCCCGACTTTGCGAGTATGCTGCCGTTGCGGAGGGTGAGGGTGGCGCGATAGACGTAGGTGCCCTGGGGGACGGTGCTGCCCCCGAACTCGCCGTTCCAGGGGGTGGTACCACGGTAAATGCGCTGCCCCCAGCGGTTGTAAACTTCGAGCGTGTAGGCCTGGATATCGAGGCCGATGGGTGCCCAAGTTTCATTCTCGCCGTCACGGTTGGGGGTGAATGCCCGCGGAAAGTAGAGGCCGCGCTGAGTGGTGATGGTGGCAGGGTTGCTCCACCCGCCAGAGCTATCTCCGTAGAGGCCCTTCACGCGATAGGTGTAACTGAGTGCAGTGTCCTGCGGGCCGAGGGCATCGAAAAAAGTCTGCC
>CBDTVD010000029.1:0-11731 GCA_965363965.1 uncultured bacterium | reverse complement strand
TGCTGTCAACTCCACCGTGTTACCACCTTCCCCTCAGAGCGCGTTCATAAACTTTGAGAAGGAGGCCATAGTGCTGCTTGTGAGTGGGCTGTTTTGATTTAATTGGGTCCCTCGGACGCGACAGTTCATTCCCTCCCTGGTGCTCTGTCATTCGGTGTAGCCCCTTCCGACTATGATACAAATCGCTCGAAGTATTAAAAGAAATATCTTCAGGAATGCCCAGGGGCGCATTCCCTTGCAGGGTGTGGTTTTTCAAAAAGCAAGTACAGGGTGCTTGCCCTACAACCGATGAATCAATTCAATCCATTATCTTCAGGAATGCGCCCCTGCGCATTCCCTTGCAGGGTGTGGTTTTTCATAAAGCAAGCAGAGGGTGCTTGCCCTACGCCATTCACACAAGCCACCCCTTTCCCCATCACCTTTTCATAAATGCAGTGGTGTTGCGCAGGGGGCTGGCATTGCGCATGGCTTTGCCGCGGGGCACGGGCTGGTGGGCGCTGGCGTGGCCGACTGCTTCCAGGCCATAACGGTCGCGGATTTTGTCCATGGCCAGCATCAGGTTCAATTGCTGGGGGCTGGCATCAAACAGGTCGATCTGGTGGCTGCCGTGCACCAGTCCGCTGAGGCGCACCCCCACCCTGCGCAGCAGCACCCGGCGGCCATAGCATTTTTTGAATAAATCGAGCGCGGCGCGATAGAGCACATCGTCCCTGCAGGTATAGGCGATTGTCATCTGCCGGCTCTCGGCCTGAAAATCAGAGTATCGGATGCTGACAGTGATGCAGTTGGTGAGGTGGTTGGCACTCCGCAGGCGGTAGCCGAGTTTTTCTACCTCGCTCAGCAGGGTGGCATGCAGAAAGCGGATGTCGGTGGTGTCCTCATCAAAAGTGCGCTCGGTGCTGATGCTCTTGGGGTCGGTGTGGGCAACTACGGGCGAATCGTCAATGCCCTGCGCCCGCTTCCACAGGCTGAGCCCGTTTTTGCCCAGTGTGGAGAGCAGCAGTTCAGGCGGAAACTCGGCCAGCATGCCGATGGTATGGATGCCCATGCCGCCGAGGAAACCCACCGTAACCTTGCCCGCCATAGGCATTTTGCGCAGCGGCAGCGGATGCAGAAACTCCTTGACCCTCGGCGAGGCAATCTGCAGGCGGCCGTTGGGTTTGGCCTCGCCCGTGGCGATTTTGCACACCGTCTTATTCACCGACAAGCCCATGGAAATGGAGAGGCCGGTCTCTTTTTTTATCGTGTCGCCCAGGGCCCAGGCCCACTTCTGGGTGCCGAAAAAGCGATCCATCCCCGTCAGGTCGAGATAAAACTCATCAATGGAGGATTTCTCGAACAGGGGGGCACTGCCGGCGATGATCTCGGTTACGGTGTCGGAGTATTTGATGTAGGTCTCCATGTCGCCTTTCAGAAAGATGGCACTGGGGCAGAGCCGCCGAGCCATGGCAATGGGCATGGCCGAGTGGATGCCAAAGCGCCGAGCCTCATAGCTGCAGGCGGCCACTACCCCGCGGTTGCCCCCGCCCACGATGATGGGCTTGCCATTGAGTGACGCGTCTCTCAGCCGTTCCACTGATACATAAAACGTATCCAGGTCCATATGCAGCACTGCCCTTTCCATGGTGTTTTTGGTTGATGGATTGATGGGTTTATGGGGTGTCAGGCAGCGGCCTTTTCGGCAACATCGGTAAAGGTGATTTCGAGGCGGTCGGCGGTCTGCAGGTCGAGCTCAGCGATACCCATGTCGAGGATTACCTTGCCCTGGATGGCATACAGGCCGAGGCCATCGCGGCTCAGTGGGCCCTGCCGGCGCAGAAAAGCCTGGGGAAAAAGGCTGGCCTCAAACGATTCGCCGTCCTGGTCTGTAAAGGTGATGAACTGCATGTAATCGCCTTTTGCGGTGCGCACAATCCGCGTGGTTACAATGTAACCCACCATGCGCACGGTTTTGCCCACATTGTTCACCAGGTCCCTGGCCATTATTTCGGGCTGGGGCAGCTGCCGCGCCAATTGAAATGGCGAGCAGAGGGGGAAATTCAGCAGTTCGATTTCATCAAAGGCATCGGTGCGCTGGCTGCGGGGCATTGCCGGCAGCCTGAAGCTGCGCGTTACCACGGGGAACAGCGCGGGCCGGCGCAGGGGCTGCCCTGTCAGCATCAGCGCTTCCCACATCAGGGCTGCCTTGGCAATGCCAGTGAACCTGAAGGCCCCCACCCTGATGAGCAAGATCATCTGCTCCCGCTTGCAGGCTGTGCGGGCATAAAAATCGGCGAGGCTGAGGTATCCGCCCCGCTCCCGCTCGCCCAGCAGCACCTTCAGCGTCGTCTGCTCCAGCCCTTTCAGGTGCACAAAACCCAGGTGCACATCTATGCCCTGCACGCTGGTCAGCTCGCCGCTCCGGTTGATGCAGGGGGCATGCAGCACCGCACCCGCATTGCGCAATTCATTCACATAAAACTCGGTATGGTAAAATCCGCCGAAATTGTTGATGACCGCCACCCAAAACTCGATTGGGTAATAGGCCTTCAGGTGCAGGCTCTGATAACTTTCCACCGCATAACTGGCCGAGTGGGCCTTGCAGAAACTGAAGCCGCCGAAGCCGCACATCTGCCGCCACACTTCTTCTATCACCCGCTCAGGATACCCTTTGCTGCGGCAGCTTTCAAAAAACTCGTTCTCCAATTTGTCGAATCCATTGTCCACCCTGAACTTCCAAGCCATGGCCCGCCGCAGCAGGTCAGCATTGGCCAGGGGGAGGCCCGCAAAATGGTGGGCTATTTTGATGACATCTTCCTGATAGACCATCACTCCATAGGTCTCGCCAAGCAGTTCGCCGATTTTTGGGTGGATGGGCACATAGGCCGATGGGTTTCGGTGCCGCACAATAAATTCCTTCATCATGCCGCTGCTGGCCACCCCCGGCCTGATGATGGAACTGGCCGCCACCAGGGTGCGGAAATTGTCGCAGCTGAGTTTGCGCAGCAGCTGGCGCATGGCAGGCGACTCGATATAGAAGCAGCCGGTGGTTCGGCCCTCGGCCATCTGCTGGTTCAGCTTCGGGTCCCTGAAGAATTGCTGGGTTTGGGTGATATCCACCTTGATGCCCTGGTTTTGCTGCACCAGGCTGATGGCATCCTTGATGTGGCCGAGGCCCCGCTGGCTGAGGATATCGAGTTTAAAGAGTTTGTATTTCTCGGCCGTGTACATGTCAAAGTGGGTGACAGCCAGGCCCTTGGGCGGCAGGCTGGTGGCAGTGTGGTACATCAGCGGCTGCTGGCTGATGACCAGGCCGCTGCTGTGCATGGATAGGTGGCGGGGAAATTTGGCCAGGCGGGCCCCGCACTGGGCAATGCGGGCACGGATGCGGTCCTTCACCGGCCCTGCCATGGCTTTGATGTATCGGCTCTGCTCACTCTCGCTGATGAACTCGTCAATCTCGCCTTTGGGCAGGCCATAGACTTTGCCCAGCTCGCGGGCAATCGCCCTGAACTTCATCGTGCTGTGCGAGCCGAGCATAGCGGTGTGGCCAGCGCCGTATTTTTTAAACAGATAACTGAAAATGGCATCCCTATCCTGCCAGCTGAAATCCAGATCAAAGTCGGGCGGCGAGCTGCGGTGCATGTTGAGGAACCGCTCAAAGTACAGGTCGAACTCGATGGGGTCCACCTCGGTGATGCGGAGGGCATAGGCCACCAGGCTGTTGGCGCCGCTGCCCCTGCCAGCATAGAAAAAGCCCTGATTTTTGGCATGGTGCACAACATCCCACGCGCTGAGGAAATAGCCTGTAAATTCCTTTTGGGCGATGACACCGAGTTCTTTTTCCATGCGCTTGAGTGCCTCGCCATAGGTCTTTTTGCCGCCGTATCGCTCCTGCAGGCCTGCCATGGCCAGCTCACGCAGCATCCGGTGGTCCTCATCCACACTGTGGCTAAAACTGGTCAGGTTTTTCTTGGTATGGAGGTCGAAGGCAAATCGGCATTCATCCAGCACCGCCTCGGTGTTTCGCAGCAGATATGGGGCGTGGGCGTATCGGGCCTTCAGGGCGGGCATGGTCATCCACGTCTCCTGTCGGTGGCCAGCATCTTTGCGCTGCAGTTTGCTCAGCAGGCAGTTGAGGTCTATGGCGCGCAGCAGGCAGTGGAGGTAAAAGTCCTCGCTGTCGGTGAAGCTGACGGGTGCCATGATCAGTCCGCGGCGTTTCAGCAGGCCCTCATCGCCCAGCTGGATGCGCTCGGCCTGCCAGGGGGCCACCCCTACGTACTCGTTGGGGCGCAGGTCGGCTGGCTCCCTGCCATTCCAGGGATAGACCACTGTTACGTGCTGCCACAGCGGCGCACGGGCAGGGAAAGGCTCACCCGAGTGGAGATGGGTGGTGAGGAAACTGTTCAGCTCAGCAAAGCCCTCGGCATTCTGCGCCAGGCCGAGGTAGAGGCAGGCCGCTGATTGCCCGAGGTTTCGGAAATCAACCCCGATGACGGGCCGCACCCCGCCCGATTGGCAGGCATCATAAAAGTCAATGGCCGCGCACACATTGTTGATATCGGTCAGGGCAGCGGTTCGGTATCCGTCTGCGCTCAGGCGCTCCGCCAGGGCGCTCACCGGCAGGGTGCCATAGGTATGGGAGAAAAAGGAATGAAAATTCAGCATGTCTGTTTCGCGCATCAACACATTTTGATTGCGGCCTGCAAACTTAAATGCGCAACCTCAATCAAATGTTGTTGGCCGAAAATAAATGTTGGGGGGGGTGGGGCTTTGCACCGGGTTACCCCCCTTCCGTGTGCCGCTGCCACCAAATTAAATCCCTCTCTCCGTGAAAAATTCACGGCCCCTCCGTGAGAATTTCACGGCGAAAATGCAGTATATGACTTATTGTCAATCCATTAGGTTTATTGCAATTTTAATTCTGCCACCAGTAACTCATGGGGATGGCCCAAGTTTCCTCGGTGAGTTTTTTGATTTCATTGCCCAGGTAAAACAGAAAGCTGCGGTGTACCCGAGTTGGGAACTTCTGGCGAAAGCGGACGAGGTTCTGGTAGTCGGCAAAGCCTATCCGCGGGGCCGATTTGCACTCGATTGCGATGAGGCGGCCGTCGGTGTCTTCCAGCAGAAAATCAACTTCAAGCGTGCCTTTTGCTTCACGGTAATGGTGTATGGCCATCGGGTCCTCCCCCGCTTCTGCATGCTTGCGGATTTCGCCATGGAGAAAAGTTTCGAGCAATCTGCCCCGCTCTTCGGGTTTGTCTCGTTCCAGGGCTACCCTTTTCACTCGGGCCAGTGCCATTGCCAGGCCCGTATCCATCAGAAAAGTTTTGGGCCGCTTCATCACATCTTTGCCGATAGGCTCGTCCCATGCAGGCACCTCGACTAAGGTAAAAAGCAGCACAAACAGGTGGTAATAATCTCTGAGTGTGGTGTTGGGCAGGCCCAGTTCTCGGCTGATGTTGGAAAGGTTAAGCTCGCTACTGCTGAAGGCTGCCCAATACCGCAGCAGCCGAGTGAGGGCACCTGTGTTGCCCACATTGCTGATGTCGCGCAGGTCTCTCATTATCAGGTCATTGGCATAGTCATTATACCATCGTGCCCTGCCGCGCTCAGTCATCTCCACAGCCTCAGGCATTCCTCCGCGTTCAATCCGGCTCCAGATTTCCTCTTCGCCCCCTGTGCTGAACGTCTCAGGGGTTCCATCAAAAAGCATTTGAGCCAGGTTTGCCATTTTGCCCTCGATTTCACTTTGGCTCAGTGGCCAAAGGGTCAGTTTGCTCAGCCTGCCAATCAGGCTGTCGGGGTTGTTGGGCAACTTGAAAATGTCGGCCGAGCCAGTGAGCAGGAATTTTCCGGGCACTCGCTGCCGGTCTATACTCGCCTTAATTTCCAGCATCAGGCAGGGCATGCGCTGCACCTCATCAATAATCAGTGTGCCGATTTGGCTATCGAGAAAGCCGCGCATATCAGCGTTGATAAGGGAAAAAGTGCTGGCATCATCGAGTGTCGAATAGGTAAAAGGCCGATTGCCCGACTCCATAAGGGTTAGGCAAAGGGTGCTTTTGCCGGTTTGACGCGCGCCGCGCAGGGCTACACCTGGCCGCTCAGCCAAGCGTGCCATCAAGGCAGGGGCCAGGAGTCGTTGAAACATGGGCCCAAAGGTACAGAAAAATCTCGTGAGAAATTCACGGCCGCTCCGTGAGAAATTCACGGCGGATTTGATTTATAATGTTGTATATGAATGGGTTGGATATAAAGTCCAGTCCGATTTTGGGTTCGCTTTTTTAAAGAATTCGCACTCTCTAAATTATCCAGGCGAGCGCGAGATAGAGCAGTCCCCTTAACAGACAAAAAAGGAGCAATAATTTTTTCACGGGTAGCTGTCTATTGAGTGAAATATTTTAAATTGGCCAAAGAAATTCATCGTCCAAGCAGTATCCCAGCGATTCCTTCTGCAGTCAGCAAATATTTATCTATTATATAAGGACGTGGGTGATCAATATTATCATTAAATATTCTGCCCCAAGAATAGTTACTTGCGTAGAATGCAAAGTGGTGATGCTCTTTGTCGTACACCAGCAGGCGTGGATCATTCCATAGACTGTGAATTTCATATATTATCTTTTTATTCAAATCCAGAATGCCCCAATAATAAAAATTAGGCGCCAATCGGTTCCCGCTAAAATCTCTTAGGACGGTGAGATAGAAAACTTCTCTACCGCCAACCAATACTTTATACATAATAACCTCCTGATCATTAATTGAATTGGGATTATTGATTGAGGTTAAAAGATTCCTGCTGACCTGAGAGCTATCGAAGTGGTTTTCTCTTATTAAGGTCCACTCAAAGGTATCGAGCTTAGGCAATTGAACCACGGAATCCAATATATAAGCAACATGGTCCGAGGCCATAAAGCTATCTGCCACCAGGGTATCACCTTGGTCATTTATTTCGCAAATTTCGTCATTCAAGCGTCGACCTTCCCAAGTTGTATATTCATGATACTCCTGCTTATGATTGCACGAGAGTGCGAGGAGAATCAGCGCAGGATTTATTAGGGGAAGGGCTTTACGTGCTTTGTGCATTTTATCTAATCCTTTGTGTTTGGCAATTATTGACTGTAAAGTCGAGGTAAAACTTACTCAGAATTGGGGAAAAGGACGATGAATCATTTTGAGGAGAGAGCAAAAGTAGTGTCCTGAACAATTCCGCAAGGACTTAGAAAGTACTTATGGAATTCATAATCTCTTTTAAGATGGCTTTTAATAGAATATAGGCGAGATTTACTAAGGTCGAGTGCATAAAATACTGCTGTACTGCTATTCGGAGGAATTAAAAAAAGACGAGGGTCCTCCAACAGACTATACATTCTATAACATGTTTTGGATTTTGAATTAATGATGAGCCAATTATAAAATGCAGTTGTCCAACCAGTGGAGTGGCGATTTCGGCCACACATAAGGTAGAACTTATCCTTGCCAGAAGTGTAGATATAACCTGTAAACTGACTATCTGTTTGTTCTAAGTAGACAATAATAGTTGAGTCTTTGGAAAATGGTAGACATGATAAAAAAGAATTTGCTGGGGTTATACAGGATAAAACCCAACAGCTTTCTGACTTTGTGGCATTGTCAATAATTGAATCTCTGAAATACATAACGTCACTCAATGATATGGAACCCTTGCCCAAAATTGTATCACCATGTGCACTTATCGAAAATTCACTTTCCTTGGTACTGATATCCCATTGATTATACTCCATGATGGTTTTTCTATGATTTATAAAATTACAACCGACAATTAAAATCCCCACCCCAAAGGTACACAGTGCAACTCTACCAAGGCTTTCTATATTTGTTAACGGTTTTCCATTCATCTGTCAAATTCATGAAGGTGGTTTGGCCAAAAACAGCCGTTGACTCGTATTTATAAACCCATTTGCTATTTCCACTCTCGTGATTTCCTAAGCCCCAAATGTCGTGAGCAGGGTCAGTAAATCTAAAACCTGTCAAATAGTAACTTGTGTAAGCAGGCATCTTGCGGTCCGCAAAGTCCGTACCCTGCCAGACGTATGCACCATTCGACCAGTCAACTGAGAGAAAGTAGGATTGAAGTACAGCAGCAAATGCATTTTTTTTTCGAGTTTTTGAAGCTCCCTCTTTGAGTATGTCATCGTGGTTTTTCCAACCATAAATGCCTTGGTTTTTTACATCTTTAACCACCTCGAACTCACTGAGTTTAGAAAATCTTGCTCTGTTCCTTACAACAGAATATATTGCTTTTGCCACTTCGGGTGTGCTTGCATCCTCGGCATAAATGGTTCCGGCAATCTCAAGAAATTCTTGGGCAGTCATTGGGAGCTCGGCAAAGTATTGTCCTTCAGCAATGGTGGCCTGGATTGGGTATTTTTCAGCGTCGGCCTTGAACTCTTTTAGATCTTGCTGAGTAATAAGATATTTAGGGTCGCCACCTGTAAGCTGATCATAGGTATTGCTGCTGACAAAAATCCGATTATCATTGTCTGAGTCGCTAATTCCAAGCAGAATTCCATCATAGCTGTAAAAGGCATCTCCTTGATCCTCTATTATTGGATTCTTTTTACCCCTGGCCTGCGCCAGGGGCAAAATGTCTTTTTCGGGTGTCCAAGATTTCACCGCCAATAAAATTATTTTTTGAGCAGAATGTAAGGCTACATCATCTGTAAGTAAATCGCCTACAGCACTGTTGAGCAAAGTTTCTTTTGCCCTTTCCAGTGATTCTTTAAAGCTCAATCCCATCTTTCAGCCCCCCTTCAAGCAGTTGGCGCATTATTGTCGCAGCACTCTTTATACACCTGTTCAAATATGGTAGCCTTGTCAGCTGGGGAGGCGGCGTTGACAATGGTTTGGGCCAATTCAAGCCTGTCTATTTGTTGCTGAATCAGGGCATTATTCAGAGTTTCTGTTTCCACCTTTTGCAGCTGAATATCGGTGCTGTAAGAATCGAGCGCCTCACCTTGACCGAGAACGGCGTCAATGATGACTGCATCCGTGGGCAAAATGGTTTTTTGAACGTTTAGTATTACGCCTTCCAAATTGAAAACTTTTTGATTTGGGCCCGGATTCACAATATTCTGCGTCGTCATTTTTTTGAGCCTCCATTTGCTAATGGCAGCGGGGGAAGGAGTGACCGTGAATCCCGCCGGTGCGGTTGGCGTATAAGTTAGATTTTCAACCATGGAAACGATTTGTGGTGCACCCGAATTATCAGGGAAGGCAATAATATTGTTGTATGCGACCATTAGCAATTCCTTAACGTCAGTAATTTGCGTGCTGGTGGCCATGTATTTAGCAAGGATATAATCGAGATTTGAAAAATCCACGATTTCAAATTCATACCCGTTGCTGAAAGCAATCTTAACATTTACAAGATGAGTGTATGTAATGTATTCTTGATTGAGTTGACGAAAGGCAAAATTGAGCGTACGGGAAAGGTTTACATTCTTCACCACTCTTGTCAAACTATCTTCGTTCCCTGTGGTTGTTTGCGTCCTTGATGAAGTATTAATCGTAACATCACGTTTGCCTGCAACCTTATCAGCATGCTTTTTAAGGCTTCTGTCAATTCCGCGATTTGTTATTTCCCTGCTTGTATTTGTTGCAGATGATAAGTCAGCAGTTAACGAAGCACTCACCTTCGCTTTCACTAGCCCGCCATTAACAGTTCCTTCAGCCGAAACAGCCGCTGAGATAGATTTTAGAATTTCTTCATCCTCGCTATATTTATTCTCGTTTTCAGACTGCATAAATTTTTCGACCTCATCAAGTGCTTCAGAGGAATGGCTGTCAAAAACGGAAGATGACTCCTGCCTTTCGGTTTCAGAGGCTTTAAATGTCCTCACGCTGATGGTGGCCTCTTCACCGGGCATCAGGCTGAACATGCTCAAAGTTTTGCCTGCCCCGTAATCACCCAGAAAACTGGTTACTCTATATTCTTCAATGATTAAAAACTGAGGCTTTGGCGCTAACGGGACTTTTACTTCACTAATGTAAGCTGTGCCCCCTGCCGTAGTGGCCAATGTCAGCGCCTTTTGGTTGGCAGTTCCTGCATCAACATATGCCCTGTTCATCCAATACTTTGAATTGACAACTGCAGAATTCGGCACGGGCGAATTCGAGACGGTAAATGTATCAGCTGTTGTGTGCTTGCATTTGCAGACGGGTTGTCATTTGCCATAATTTGGCTGACTTCAGGCAAGACGTCCAAAGTCAATACAGACTTTGGATCACTTGGTGCATTGCTTCCCCAAACTAACCCACTGCTACGATTGGCATTTGCAAAATCTGCGGTAAGGGAGGCGGCGGCGGCATCAGCGCTTGGATGAGCTGCCACTTCATCTATAAACTTCTTAAATCGTGTGTCGGCAGTTGCAGTGGCAATGGGTAGCCATGTTAAAGGCACTAAAAACTCCAAGAGAACCTGCTTTTTGATCACCAAGGAATTGGGTTGCGGCAGACTATAGTTTAGAATTGAGGCTTGCCCAGAGGCATCGAACTGAATGAGAGGAGCTGACATTTCTTTGTTTTTTGTGTTTCTGCTGGCGAAGTTAAGTGAAATCAGTGACTTTTCCAAACGGAATATTTTATGGATGCCCAGGCCGCATAATCTGGAAAGTACGTTAAGTTCCACTAGCCAAAGCACCATAGCTTGCCCAAACACTCCTTGATGAGATAGAAACTGTTTTACAATTCTCTTCCTCCGCCCCACCTAACTTCGCTTTTCTCAAAGCGATAAAAGGATGGAACCTGATTGCCAAGGGTGGATTTGGACCCCAAAAGTTGGAGTGGGCCCTGTGATTATCGGTGAGGACTTGCCTCAGCTGACCATATCATGGGAAGAGGCGGGGTATAGCGCCGAGGATGACATGGCCACCTATGACCTGGCAGAGCCCGAGATGACGGTGCATGCCAATGCAAGTGAAAGAGTGGAGAGCATTGACTGCTTCGAGTGCATGTATTACAGGGGGAAAAACCTGATAGGGATGCTTTATGAAGAGCTGAAAACACTGATGGATGGGGCAGCCCCCGACAGCATCGACCGCATCAGCACAGCCCTGCATAATGATGAGCAGGATGTGTATACTTTCGATGCGCTCGGCATCATGGTGTGGGCACACGGTGGCAGAGTCACCAATATCCTCTGCTATAAGCCGGAAGAATACTCGGTGTAAAACCCAGCAGCCCCGCTCTACCTTCGCCCCGCTGATGAAGGTTTTCACTGACCAATTGGGCCGAAAAGTGCACTTGGGCGATGCTGCACCCCTGCGAATCGTCAGCCTGGTGCCAAGCCAAACCGAACTGCTCCTGAGCCTCGGCCTGGCAGGGCGGGTGGTTGGGCGCACGCGGTTCTGCATTCATCCAGCGCCTGCCGTCATGGCGATTCCATCCATCGGAGGGACAAAAGGCATCAAAACCGAGCGCATCCTCGCCCTGAAGCCCGACCTGGTGATTGCCAACAAAGAGGAAAACGAGCGCGAGACAATCGAGCAGCTTGATGCGGCAGGCATCCCAGCCTGGGTGAGTGACGCAGATGACCTCCGCTCGGCACTCTCAATGATCAAGTCCATCGGTGATGTGTGTGCGGTAAGCGGGCCTGCGAACGAAATGGCCGAGGAAATCGGCCGGCGATTTGATGCGATGCCGACATTCAAGCCCCTCCGCACCCTGTATCTGATTTGGAAAGGCCCGTGGATGGCGGCAGGGGCGG
>CBDTVD010000028.1:0-11829 GCA_965363965.1 uncultured bacterium | reverse complement strand
GCAAAGCCATCAACATCGAAATTTCAGGCGAAGATTTTGGAGAACTGATCAGCCTCAGCAAGGCCGTCGAAACCTATCTTGATTCCGTTGGGATTCCGGGAATCGAGGAGCTGCGAAGTGATGTAGAAGATCAGAATCCTGAAATAGTGGTGGACATCGACCGGGACCGTGCGTTGCGCGAGGGCATTAGTACGGCGAGTGTGGGAATGCAGTTGCGCACTGCGATATTCGGCACTGAAGTGAGCGATTTTCGGCAGGATGAAGACGAATATCCTATCCAAGTGAGGTTTGCCCCAGAATATCGCGAGAATATCGACAGGCTGATGAACACCAACCTGACTTTTCGGGAGCCGAGCACAGGCCAAATAAGGCAAGTACCCCTGGCCTCTGTGGCAACGGTAAAATACAGCAGCAGCTATGGGGCAATCAAAAGGAAAAACCTGAAACGCGTCATTACACTCAGCAGCAACGTCCTCGGCGGGTTCAATGGCAATGAAGTGAATCAGAATATCGGACAGGCACTTGCCAGATTTGATCTTCCGGGCGGGTTTGAAATCAAGCAAACGGGTGAGCAGGAGGATCAAAAAGAAACCAGTGACTTCCTGGGGCTTGCACTGGGCCTGTCTCTTGGGCTGATCTTTTTGGTGCTGGTGCTGCAGTTCAACAGCAGCAGCAAGCCTATCATCATTCTGAGTGAGATTCTGTTTTCAATTATCGGGGTATTATTGGGCTTCTCCATTTTCGGGATGAGCATTTCAATAGCCATGACGGGGGTAGGTATAATTGCCCTTGCAGGGATTGTGGTGAAAAACGGCATCCTGATTATCGAGTTTACTGATGAATTGAAAAAGCGGGGATATAAAACACGCGATGCAATTGTAGAGGCAGGCCGCGTAAGGCTCAATCCGGTTCTGCTCACTGCGGCAGCTTGCTGCCTCGGCCTGGTGCCCCTGGCGCTGGGAATGAATGTGGACTTCTACTCCCTGTTTACCACTGGCAATCCGCACTTTTTCCTCGGTGGCGACAGTGTGGTGTTTTGGGGCCCATTGGCATGGACTATTATTTTCGGGCTCACCTTCGCCACAGTGCTCACTCTTGTGGTTGTGCCTGCCATGTATCTGCTGAATTACAAATTAAAGGTCTCACTCACTCGCCGCAAAGTGATTGGAAATGGCCCAGTTGAAATGCCTCTGCTTACAGAGGCACAACTTGCTGCGGCGGCACATTAAAGTCTGTCAACAAGGAAATTAGCCTGAAAAAAGGGCAGCCCCATGAGGCTGCCCTTGCTATTTCAGCATTTCGTCAGCAATCAATCGTGTTTTTTTATCTACCCCCCATCTGTATTCACCGATTTTGCCGGATGATTTAATCACTCGATGACAAGGAATAAGAAATGCAATTGGGTTGCTGCCGATTGCCCCGCCCACCGCGCGATGTGCAGATGAATGCCCAATGGCTTTTGCAACTTGAGAATAAGTTGTCAATTGCCCCGAGGGCACCTTTAAAAGAGCATCCCAAACTTTCAGCTGAAATGGCGTACCGCGCACATGCAGCTTTAGCGGAGTAGAACTTGTGCTGTTGTGGCAGAGCACGGATTCAAGATGCTTATGGCTGCTGTTTTTTGCGGGGATGAAATCAGCACGCGGGTGCCTGAAATGCAAATCTTGCATGGCATCGTCATCTGAACCATTGACAAACGCAAGGTGTGTCAGCCCTCGAATGGTGGAGGCGGCAAGCATTCTGCCGAGCATGGTATCAAGATATTCAAAATTCAGCGCAAGGCCACTGCCTCCATCGCGGTATTCCCCTGGGGATATTGCCTGCATTTCAAGCCATCTGTCAGAGGAACTGCTGGGGGTTGAGTTCTCGGTTCTGCTGGCAAAATCAATTGCAGGGGGAGCCAGTTGATATTGGGCTGAATTTTCTTCCTCTTTCATTTCTCCCCAAAAATATCGCTGGCCCCATCCAGGATGCGATCTGATTGACGGGGCGGTTCGCTCAGATTGACTGAGAGAGATTTACCTGTTCTATTTTCAAGGTTTTATCTGGGCCGTAAGCCTTGAGTTCCCTGATATCACAGGGCAAATAGATGCCAGCTTTGTCCATTTCCTCTTTCACAAGTCTGATAAGGTGCCCGCGCATTTCCAGAGTCCGGCGCCGATAATCTTCCGTTGTAACCCAAAAGTGGACTTTCAAGTCAACAGTGCTCACGTTGAGGTTATCCTCTACAACGAAATTTATGTGCTCTTCATCATGCACCAGAAAATCGGCGTTGTCCATGCAGTTCTGAATGATGGCAACTGCTTGCTGAATATCAGATTCATAGGCAATGCCCACTACAAAATCCTGACGAAAAAATCCATCTTTGGTAAAGTTGGTAACAAATTTTTTCAGCACATCAGCATTTGGAATATAGACATCTCGCCCATCGAAGGTTTTGAGCTGGGTATATCTGAAAGCCATGCTTTTAACCTTGCCCATGGTGTCATCAATTTTTATTGTTTCATCCAAATTGAAAGGCCTGTTGAAAGCGAGGATGATGCCCGCAATAAAATTCTCAGCAATGTCCTTGAAAGCAAAACCGATGACAATGGCCGATGCCCCAGCAGTCGCGAAAATGCCGGCAGCTATACCGCTGAGCCCTGCAGCGTTCAGACCCAGCAGAATGACTACGATAATAAGCGCGACCTTGATTGTTTTGCTGAGGAAACGGGACATCAGGGGGTCCCGAGAACTGTGCAGCAGCCTCCGCTTAAATATCCCGCTTAGCCAGCCTGCCAGTAATATGCCCCCGATAACGATGGCGAGGGCCAGCCCCAGCCGAGGCAATGAGGCAATAAATGCGAAATAATAGTGCTGGACAGAATCAATAAATCGTTGGAGCATGAGGAATGAATGTGCAGCCCACACTTTCTATGTGCAATTTGGCCTGCAATGCCAATAAAAAGAACAAAGGCCAGGAATGTTCCTGGCCTTTGAATGATGTACCCCGAATCGGAGTCGAACCGATACGAGTGTTAGCTCACGGGTGTTTGAGACCAGCGCGTCTACCAATTCCGCCATCGGGGCATCGAAAAATTTATAAGGCCGCAAAGATAGGCGGCCACATTGGTCAATAACTGGCTGAGCGCTGTTTCACTTCCTGGGCAATCAAGTTACCGAGGATGGCAAAATTGTCATCTATCAAAGTTTTCAAGTCGCTGCTTTGGCTCTCGAAAGTGAGGCAGGCAACACCACCGTCGGCTATGGCCCCTTTGTCATCGAACAGAGTGTAGTGTACGAATAAGTCTCGCTGGCTGATGCTTTTTTTCATGTCCTGACAGTCTTTATATCGGCTCTCCATTTCAAAATGGGAAATAAAAAGGATGTGAGATGCGCCGTATTCATGGGCGAGTATGCCAGCCTGGGCAGAATCTGCAAACCTCGCCTGAAAATATCGATGGTCTTTATCGCTTGCCCTGCTTTTTGAACTGATGAAATCCTTCGGCGCCTTTAGGTCTTTGATGCCGACAAAACTTTTCGCTTTGCTGTCAGCATAAACCTGATGAAAGATGCTGACAGGCTGATAAATTTCCCTGTACTTCATCTGCCCGTAAATCTTGCTTATTTCGGCCATCTTTTCAGGGTCGCTTTTGTCATAGATGTTTCCTGACTCGAGGTTTGTTGTCAGGCTGCTTTGGAGGGCAGTGCGGATATACTCGTTCAAATCGAACGGGCTGATATTGTTCTGCTCGCAGATGAATTCATCACCCTGGCAGAAATACTGATTCCTGTCAAACGGCACCACCAGTATTTTAGTCCTTGCAGGGTCTCGATTAATCAGTACAGGTTCCAATGCTTCCGGCTGCGCCGTTAGAACGCTGCCGGCAAGCAGGCAGATGATGAGGGATATACTCCGCATGGTGGAGCTAAAATACGTATTTACTGAAGTCATTGAAGAGCGCAAAGCCCATCAGTAGAAAAATAATGGCAACGCCGACCCGCTGTGCAATATCGAGCACGCGATAACTGACCGCCTTGCCGCGAATCATTTCAATCAGGGTAAACACCACATGGCCGCCATCAAGCGCTGGTATAGGCAGGAGATTCATGAATGCGAGCACCATGCTCAGCAAGCCGGTGATGGCCCAAAAGCTGTTCCAATTCCATTGGCCGCCATAGATATTGGCAATTCCTATTACACTGTTCAAGGATTCACGGGCAGGAAGTTTTCCACGGATTATTCGCCATAATCCCCTGACTGTATCGGTCAAGGATTTCCAGGCTTTTTGGACACCCATGGAAAAGGACTCAAAAAATCCATAGCGGACAGTGGTTGTTTTGAATTCGTTTCCTGCAATAAATCCAAGTTTTCCTTTGTCGGATGCCTGCACTTTCAGTTGCAGGATGGTGCCATCACGGTCTATCCCAAGGTTAACTTGCTGATTTTCTTTTCCCTTGAGTGCCTGCTCAAATTCATGATAGAAGAAGGTGGATTTTCCATCCACTTCATAAATTTTATCGCCCGCTTTCAGGCCTGCTTCATCTGCCCCGGTGCCTCGGCTCACTTCGCCGACATGAAAAGGAAACCTGAGCATGTAAAAGGAGGTGAGGCCTTCAGACACCAGCCGCTTTGCTACGCTGGGCGGCAATGTCAGGGTCATCTGTTCGCCGCCGCGCAAAATTTCCAGGTCAACTTTGTCGTCCAGCACAAGCCGGGTATCGGTCAAATCGGTTGACCTTTCTATTTTGTTGCCATTGATGCTGAGGATTTTGTCGCCTTCCATCAAGCCAGCGGCCTGGCCTACCTCACCCGGCATGATGCCATACTTGAGTTCAGATGCAGGTATAAACGTTTCGCCGAAATAGGCTGTGTGGCCCCAGAAGATGATGATGGCCAGCAGGATATTCATGATAATTCCGCCGAGCATCACAATCAGTCGCTGCCAGGCTGGCTTTGCCCTAAACTCCCAGGGTTCAGGTTCTTTCCCGATGAAATCCTTGTCGAAAGATTCATCTATCATGCCGGCGATTTTTACATAACCGCCAAGTGGCAGCCAGCCTGCACCATACTCTGTGCCGCCGCGCTTAAAGCTGAACAATTTGAAGCCGCCAGCATCGAAAAAGACGAAGAATTTCTCCACTCGGATGCCGAACATCCTGGCAGTGATGAAGTGCCCAAACTCATGGACAATGACAAGAATGGCGAAACCCAGAATAAGCTGGCCCGCCATGATTAAAGATTCAGGCAATGTATTTTAAGAGTGATTTTGCGCGGAGGCGTGTTTCTGTATCAGTTTGATAAAGGTCGCTCAAAGTGGGAGCAGGCAGGTGGGCCGATTGCTGAAGCGTTTGTTCAATCAATTTTGGGATGCCCATAAAGCTGATTTGGTTTTGCAAAAATGCGTCCACTGCAATTTCATTGGCTGCATTCAGGGTGCAAGGCACATTGCCGCCAAGTTTGAGGGCGTGAAATGCCAGGCTTAAACAGGGGAAATCCTGAATCCGAGGGGCCTCAAACGTCAAAGTGTCGGGCTGGGTAAAATCATATCTTGGGATTTGATTTGCGGCTCTCTCTGGGTAAAAAAATGCATATTGGATTGGCAGACGCATGTCGGGCAGGCCCATTTGTGCCTTAATGCTGCCATCAGCCATTTGCACCATGCTGTGTATGATGCTCTGCGGGTGCACCACCACTTCAATTTTTTCAGGGCTGATGCCAAAAAGCCATCTGGCTTCAATAACCTCGAGGCCTTTGTTCATCAGCGTAGCACTGTCAATGGTGATTTTGCCGCCCATTGTCCAATTGGGGTGGTTTAGAGCATCTTTTGGGGTAGCGGTTGCCATTTTGTCAGATGACCAGGTTCTGAAAGGGCCGCCAGAGGCAGTTAAAATCAGCTTTTCGATTTCATTTTTCCCTTCCCCGGCAAGGCATTGAAAAATAGCCGAGTGCTCGCTATCAACTGGAATAATGGCAGCTTTGTGTTTCAGGGCCATTTGCTCAATCAATTCACCTGCAACCACCAGCGATTCCTTGTTGGCCAGTGCAATGGGTTTCCCTGCCTCGATGGCTGCAATGGTACCCGCAAGCCCGGCAAACCCCACCATTGCGGTCAGCACCATGTCAATCGCTGCATTGCCAAGCAATGCGGGTATGCTTTCTTGCCCACACCAAACCTTAATTGGATAATCCTTCAGGCCAGCCCTTACCACCTCAAATGCATCTGAGTCTGTTACCACAACGTCGGCAGGGCCGAATTTTTTTGCCTGCTCGATCAGTAAATCGGCACTGGTGTTGGCGCACAGCATTTCAGCCTGCAGTTTGTCGGGATGCATGGCGATTACTTCGAGTGCCTGCCTGCCGATGGAACCGGTGGAGCCAAGAATGGCAATGGACTTTTTCTTCAAAGGAAAATATTCCTGATTTCAGTTTTTGAGAAACGCCTGCAGCTGGTCGGCAATTTCACGCCCATTGCTTAGCCGAGGCAGCTTGTTTTGACCGCCGAGGCGGCCCTGGGCTTTCATGTATTCAATGAATCCGCCCGGGCGGACAGGCGAAACCACGGCCTGTTTCAGGATATTTCCTTCCATCAGGTCTCTGTAATAAATGTTTCGCGCCTGCAACTGGGCATCAAGTTCTGCGGCAAATTCAGCCTTATTCTTGGGCAATTGGTCAAACTCAATAAACCACTCGTGATAAGGCAGTCCGGATTTGGGGTTGATTTGCGGGGCAACGGTAAACTCAACAACGCTGCCGCCATGCCTGCGGATGGCCTCGCGCAAACTGGCTTCAACTTCTTCTGCAATTACATGCTCACCAAACGCCGATATAAAATGCTTTGTGCGGCCTGTAACAAGGATTCTGTACGGATTTGTCGAGATAAACTTGACAGTATCACCAAGTGAATAGCTCCACAGCCCAGCGTTGGTAGAAAGGATGATTGCATACTGCTCATCTAAACTGACAGAATGAAGCGGCAGGCGCACGGGGTTGGGTTTGCCAAATTCCTTCAGGGGGACGAATTCATAATAAATGCCGTCATTCACATTCAGCATAAGGCCCTCCCCATCGCCTTTGTCCTGGAAAGCAATAAAGCCCTCGCTTGCAGGGTAAGTTTCTATTGTGTCCACGTGCCTGCCAATAGAAGCCATCAGTTTTGCCTTGTATGGGGAGAAATTAACTCCGCCATGCACCAGCAGGCTGAAGTTGGGAAACATTTTGCCGATGGGTTTGCCCGATTTTGCCATCAGCCTGTCAAAATACATCTGCATCCAGGGGGGTATTCCGCTGATCAGCCGCATGTCTTTTTTGATGGTTTCGTCAACAATACGGTCGAGTTTGGTTTCCCAATCCTCAATGCAATTGGTTGCATAGCTGGGCAACTGATTTGCCTTCAGATAACTGGGAACATGATGATTGACAATGCCTGAAAGCCTGCCCATTTTAATTCCCCCCTTTTCGGTGAGTTTGGGGCTGCCTGAAAGAAAAATGAGTTTTCCATCCAAAAAGGATGCATTGCCGCTGCGGTGTACATAGCTCAGCAGGGCATTTCGCGCTCCGTTGAGGTGGTTGGGCATCGAATCTCGAGTGATGGGAATGTATTTTATGCCAGAGGTGGTGCCGCTGGTTTTGCCGAAATAGAGGGGTTTGCCAGGCCACAGGACATTGGACTGGCCATCAATTATCTGCTTTATATATGGTGCGTGGCCTTCATAGTCCCTGATGGGGACATGCTGGGCATAAGAAATTCCGTCCTTTATCTGGGCAAAACTGTGGTCATCGCCGAAAGTGGTGCCTTCTGCCCTGGCGATCAGCTGCTGAAGAATTTTGCGCTGGCATTGATTGGCTTGGGAAGCATATCGCTGCAGGGCGCTGTGTGCCCTTGCAGCCATCATCTTTGCAGCCATCGCTTTTATTCCCATCGCATTCCCCCCGCCATCATCCCTACAGTGGCAAAGATAATCTGCCAATATGCCCTGTTGGCCCGCCGATTGATAATGGGGGATGTGCAGCCAATTTTGCCGACAACTTATTTACTGGAAAAATGAAAAACATAGCAGTACTCACCTCCGGCGGCGATTCGCCTGGAATGAATGCATGCATCAGGGCGGTGGTGCGCACAGCGCTTCAAAACAACCTTGGGGTGCTCGGCGTAGAGCGTGGTTATAATGGGCTTATCAGCGACAAATGCGCATGGATGGGGTCGGTGTCTGTTTCCAATATCATCCAGCGGGGCGGCACAATTTTAAAAACGGCCAGAAGCAAAGAGTTTATGACAAGTGAAGGCAGAGCAAAGGCCTACCACACTCTCCAGCAGCATCAAGTGGAAGGATTGGTTGTCATTGGAGGGAATGGGAGCTATGCGGGTGCGCTGGCTCTGAGTAAAGAATATGAAATCAAGGTAATCGGTGTGCCGGGCACCATCGATAATGATTTATTTGGGACAGATTACACGATAGGTTATGACACGGCAGTGAACACAGCCCTTCAGGCCATTGATAAAATCAGAGACACAGCCGACAGCCATGACCGGATTTTTTTCGTAGAAGTGATGGGCCGAGACAGTGGCTTTATAGCACTGCAGGTGGGCTTGGGCGGCGGTGCTGAGGCCATATTGATTCCTGAAACTGAAACCACCATTGCAGACCTGGTGAGTACCCTGAAAAGCGGCTGGGGAAGGCAGAAATCCTCACAGGTGGTGATAGTCGCAGAAGGCGATGACCAGGGCAATGCCTATCAGGTTGTAGAAAAAATAAAGGCTGAAGTGCCTGAAATGGAGTATAGAATTTGTGTGCTGGGCCACATACAGCGGGGTGGTGCCCCAACTGCTGCAGATCGCACACTGGCATCGCGGCTTGGGGCGGCAGCCGTACATGGTTTGATTAATGGGGTCTCTGGAGCTGCTGCGGGAATTGTGAATGATGTGATGGTTTATACCAATTTCGAGGAGGCAATCACCAGGAAAAAATCACTGAATCCTGAGCTGATAGCTTTGGCTGAAGCACTCAGTACTTAACAGACATTAATGCTGAGCCAGATGAAGAAGTTAATTGACATCTTTGCACTTGCCGGGGCTACCTTGCTCTCCGCTAAATGAATGAAAAAGGCATGGCCATGGATAGTAGGCTTGTTGGCTGCAGCAATAGCCGTGTACTTTGCTGCAAGGCAATGGGGGGGCGATGAGGCGTATCAAAGCGTTTACACTGCTAAGCCCATTGATCTGAAAATCGAAGTTTTTACCACGGGTGAACTCCAGGCTCTGAACAGTGAAGACATTAAAGGGCCAGACGGGCTAAGGCAGGCTGGCATTTATGAAGTGAAAATCAGCGACTTGATTCCTGAAGGAACTGTAATTGATTCAGGCGCATACATTGCCACACTCGACAGAACCGAAATATCCAACAAGCTGCGCGACTTATCCGCTGATGTGGACAAATTCCAGTCTCAATATCTTCAAACTCAGTTGGATACTGCGCTCGAACTCAGAAAACTTCGCGATGATTTGCTGAATCAGAAATTCGGACTTGAAGAAAAGCGCCTTGTGCTGAAGCAGAGCCAGTATGAAACACCGGCCACAATCAGGCAGGCAGAAATAGAGCTGGAGCGGGCCGAGCGCACCTATAGGCAAGCCCAAAAGGATTACAAACTGAAACTGCAGCAGAATCGGGCAAAAATGTCGGAGGTGGCTGCAACACTAAATCAGCGGCAAGCAAAGTATGACCAAATGCAGCAACTGCTTGACCGATTCATTGTCAAGGCACCCAAAGGGGGAATGATTATCTACAAAAAAGATTGGGAGGGAAGAAAATTGAAAGTGGGCAGCAGCATCACTGCATGGGACCCTGCAGTGGCCACCCTGCCAGATTTAAGCGTGCTGATGTCGCGCACTTATGTAAATGAGGTGGACATAAGCAAACTGAAAGTAGGCTTGCCAGTTACGGTTACTGTAGATGCAGTGCCAGGGACTGTAATTGAAGGGAAAATCAGCAGCGTAGCCAACATAGGTGAGCAGCTGCCAAACACCGATGCCAAAGTTTTTGAGGTAATTGTGCTGCTTGGCAAATCGGACAGTACACTAAGGCCCGCGATGACAACTAACAACCGCATTTCTGTGGCCACGATTCCCAAAACATTGGCCATACCATTTGAAGGGTTGTTTGGTGCCGACAGCCTGCAATATGTCATCAGAAAAGAATCGGGGAAAATCTGGAAACAGCAAGTGGTTACTGGCAGCAGCAGCAGCGACCTGATTGAAATCACCCAGGGATTGAATGACGGAGAGGTTATTCTGCTGAATGATTCAGGTGACTTTAACCAGCTCGAATTAAAAAGGCTGACTAATACCCCAGCACGATGACAGTTGCCACCTTGCTGCGCGCTTTTTCTTCAGCAGGGGAAAGCCTGCTGCAACATAGAATCCGGTCTGCATTAACAGCACTTGGAATTGTGTTCGGGGTGGCCAGTGTAATAGCCATGCTGGCGATTGGCCAGGGTGCCCAGCAGGAGGTGCTGGAGCAGATGAAGACTATCGGGGTGAATAACATTCTTATCCAGCAAGTGCAAATGGATGCAAGTTTGGAAGGCAAATTGGAAGGCAAGGGTGAAAAACTGTATAGCCGGGGCCTTCAGCTGGACGATGCTGCTGCCATCAGTACGATGATGCCGGAGGTGGAAAGGGTTTCCCCCGTCATTATTGCAGATGCTACTGCAATTGCCAACCAAAAGTCAGTCAAACTGACTTTGAAGGGGGTAGGGACAGATTATAACGAAATGATGGCCCTGAGCCTCTCAAGCGGAAAATGGTTCTCGGCAGAGCAGGTTGCACGCATGGAACCTGTTGCAATCATTAATGCAGGTGCACTAAAGAATCTCAGAGTGAAGGGCGGAAATCTTTCGCAGATAAAAATTTCTGGCATTTGGTATCAGGTGATAGGCACGTTGTCGCCCATCGGGGGCGTAAACTCCACAGGTGATGCACCAGTAGCATTCATTCCAAGTTCCACCATGTTATATCGTCATCAGAATCGCGGGCGGGTTACTCAGGCCACGTTTGCGGGTGCCGGCGGAAGAAGGGGTATGTTTATTATTCAAGGTGAAGAAGAAGAAGAAAAAAAACAAGCGCCCAAATTCAACCAGCTTGATGAACTGGTGGTGCAAGTGGCAGAACCTGAAATGCTGGGCCCTGCAAGCGACATATTGAAAAGAATGCTGAAACGCAGGCATAATGGCGTAGAAGATTTCACTGTAACGGTGCCTGAATTGCTGCTGAAGCAACAGCAGCGCACAAAACAGATTTTCAATTTAGTGCTGGGTACCATTGCCGGCATCAGTTTGCTGGTGGGTGGCATAGGCATAATGAATATCATGCTGGTAAGCATTATGGAGCGTATCAGGGAAATAGGGCTCAGGCTAGCACTGGGTGCCACCCGAAGGGACATCAGCATTCAGTTTTTGCTCGAGGCCATTTTGCTGAGCACAGCAGGTGGCCTCGCGGGGCTGCTGCTGGGGTTTTTGCTGAGTTATGCGATTGAGGCTGTGGCCGAGGTGCAAACCATCGTTTCGCCCATCAGTGTTGTGCTGGCCGTGGGGGTATCCATTGCCACTGGGATCATTTTCGGGCTGCACCCAGCCAAAAAGGCGAGTAAACAAGACCCCGCCGAATCACTTAGATATGAATAAGGTAATACTGATTTTTTTCTTGGTTTGCTCAGCATTGCCTGTCCACTGTCAGCAGTTGCTTCGTCTTGAGGATGCCCTCAAGCTTGCCCGCACTTCCAGCAATGCTGCCCTGATGGCCCAGACCAAATATGCCACCAGCTACTGGCAGAATCGCGCCTACAGGGCAGGAA
>CBDTVD010000027.1:0-11889 GCA_965363965.1 uncultured bacterium | reverse complement strand
CACTGGAAAGAAATTTTCTATCCCGCCGATGTGAAGACCCATGACTGGCTGTCGTTTTATTCCGAGAGTTTTAACGCTACGGAGATCAACGGAAGTTTTTATAAGCTCCCTTCCGTTGAAACCGTGATGGCCTGGATGGAGAAGGTGCCCAAAGATTTTTTATTCTGTCCGAAAATGAGCCGGTTTCTCACTCATATGAAAAAGCTGCTCAATCCCGAAGAACCACTTGAGCGTTTTTTCGGGATATTCAGCCCTATGCAGAAAATGATGGGACCGGTATTGCTGCAGTTACCTGAACAGGCGCGTTTCAACTACGACCGGGCCGAACATTTATACAGGCAGTTCAGGCAGCAATACAGGCAATACAGCTTTGTGATTACCCGCCATGTGCAGGATTTACTGCTGAAATACAGGGCCGACAGCACCTACACTGATTATGGCCTCAGCCTGGTAATTCCGCAGGACAGCAGCCACCTCACCCCGCTCATCATCCAAAACAGCGGCCCTAATCGGCCTCGGCTGCGCCTTGTGCTCACCGACATTGAATAAAATCAAAGCAAGCCCAGCTGCCCGAAGGTGCTGATAACCATTTCCGCAGGCGCCAATGCCAACATCCTCGCCCAAGTGCAGCAATGGCTGGGCGAAAACCATTTCCAGGCTCGGCACGGCCATTTCGGGCAACTGCCTTTTCTGCAGATTGCTGGCAGGCACCCTGAACTCGGGCAAAGCCTGCTGGGCCAATTCCCGCAGGCCATAGAAGTGTTCAACCCCTCAGAGGCTTACGAATTTGCCGACCGGAAATGGCTCCAGACCTCGACTGTAATCAAGGCCGGCGACCTCCAGGTCGGCGGAAATGAAATTAACATCGCAGCTGGCCCCTGCAGCGTAGAAAGTGAGGAGCAGATTTTTGCAGCAGCTGAAAGGCTGAGCAAACTCGGTGTGCCCTTTATCAGGGGCGGGGCGTATAAACCCCGCACCAGCCCCTATAAATTTCAGGGCCTCGGGCTCAGCGGACTCAAACTGCTGCGCGCAGCTGCCGACAAATATGGCCTGAAGGTGGTTACTGAAGTGATGGACACCACCCTGATTGATGAAGTAGCCCAATATGCCGACATTATGCAGGTGGGCACGCGCAACATGGCCAATTACTGGTTTCTGCGCAGGCTGGGCGAAATAAAAAAACCAATTCTGCTGAAGCGCGGCATGGCGGCCACGATTGAAGAGCTGCTGCTGGCCGCCGAATATGTGCTGATGGGCGGCAATGCTGAAGTGATTTTGTGTGAGCGCGGAATCCGCACTTTCGACCCTGCCCTGCGCTATACCCTCGACATCGGGGGCATCGCGCTGCTGAAAAAAATTACCCATCTGCCCGTGTGGGCCGACCCCAGCCATGCCACTGGTCGGCGAGACCTGGTAGGCGCTGCTGCCTTTTCGGCAATAGCTGCCGGTGCAGACGGCCTGATTTTAGAAGTGCATGCTGACCCCGACCGCGCCCTGAGCGATGGCAACCAAAGCCTCTATCCGAGTCAGCTGCCGCCAATCCTCCAATCCATCCAGGCCCTGGGCACATGCACGGGGCGAAATTTGCAATTGCGATATTTGCCGGGCCAAACGCTGCCAGCGCCCGCCGAGGGCATCAGCCAGCAAAAGTCCCCCAGCTGAAAATCGCCATAGGCCCATTATTTCTTTTCCAAACAATCAATAACAATTAACCCCCTAATCATAGAGCAATGTGCGGCATAGTCGCTTACATAGGCCCGCGTGAGGCCACCCCCATCCTGATCAAAGGTCTGCAGCGCCTGGAATACCGAGGGTATGACAGTGCTGGCATCGCCCTGGTGCACGATGGTGCCGAAAAAATTGATGTCCATAAAGTAGCCGGCAAAGTCAAGGACCTGCAGGACCACATTGCCGGTGAGCCTCTGGGTGCCCACATTGGCATGGGGCACACCCGATGGGCCACCCACGGCCTGCCGAACACCATCAATGCCCACCCCCACCTTTCAGCCGATGGGCGCCTGGCCATCATCCACAATGGCATCATCGAGAATCATGACACCCTGCGCAAGGTGCTCACCCAGCGCGGTTATGTATTCACCAGTGAAACCGACACCGAGGTGCTGGTGCACCTGATTGACGACATCCAGAAAAATGAGCGGGTGAACCTGGAAGAAGCCGTCCGCCTTGCCCTCAGCGAGGTCATCGGTGCCTATGCAATCGTCATCCTCAGCATGCGCGAGCCGAACATCGTGATAGCTGCGCGCAAAGGCAGCCCCCTTGTTGTCGGGCTGGGCGAGGGCGAATTCTTTCTGGCCAGTGATGCCACGCCGATTGTGGACTATACCCGAAACGTGGTGTACCTGCGCGACAGTGAAATGGTGATTTTGAAAGACGGCGAAATGGTGCTGAAAACCATTGACAACGTGGTGCAGACCCCTTATATCCAAGAGCTTGAATTTAACCTTGAGGCACTGGAAAAAGGCGGATTTGAGCACTTTATGCTGAAAGAAATTTTCGAGCAGCCGCAAAGCATCACCGATTGCCTGCGCGGCCGTGTCCGCCTGGTGGAAGGCAAAGTGCAGCTGGGCGGCCTGACGCGATTTGAAGACCAGTTTGATTCAATCAAGCGCATCATCATCATTGGCTGCGGCACCAGCTGGCACGCAGGGCTGGTGGGCGAGTATCTGTTCGAGGAACTGGCGCGCATCCCCGTCGAGGTGGAATATGCCAGTGAATTCAGATACCGCAACCCCATCATAGAGCCTGGCGATGTGGTGCTGGCTGTGAGCCAGAGCGGCGAAACCGCCGACACACTCGCCGCCCTGCAAATGGCCAAAGAGCGGGGTGCCCACGTGTGGGGAATATGCAACGTGGTGGGCAGCAGCATCCCCCGGTTTACCGATGCCGGTGTTTATACCCACGTTGGCCCTGAAATCGGCGTTGCCAGCACCAAGGCTTTTACCGGCCAGGTGGCCGTACTGCTGCTGATGGCCCTGCGAATGGCTCAGCATCGGCAGACCCTGCCAGATGCCCGATTGCGCGAAGTGCTGGATGCACTGGTTGCCCTGCCCGCCAAAATTGAGCAGGTGCTGCAGAAAAATGACGAAATCAGGGAAATTGCCGAGATTTACCAATCGGCCAGCAACTGCCTTTATCTCGGCCGAGGGCCCCAGTTCCCAGTCGCTCTCGAGGGCGCGCTCAAGCTCAAGGAAATCAGCTATATCCATGCAGAGGGCTACCCCGCTGCTGAAATGAAGCATGGCCCCATCGCCCTGATTGACGAATCGATGCCGGTGGTGGTGATAGCCACCCAGCGCACCAATTATGAAAAAGTGGTGAGCAACATTCAGGAAGTGAAGGCCCGAAAAGGAAAAATCATTGCCGTGGTGGCCGAGGGCGACACTGAAATCGCCCGCCTGGCCGATCACCTGATTGAAATTCCCTCAACAGACGAAAACGTCAGCCCCCTGCTGAGTGTGGTGCCCCTGCAACTGCTGGCCTATCACATCGCCGTCCTCCGCGGCTGCAATGTCGATCAGCCCCGCAACCTCGCCAAAAGCGTTACAGTAGAGTAACTGCGAACTTTTACAGCGCAAAAAAATACAGCATGCCGATGCAAAAAATCTCAAATAGCCTTTACATGCTGAAACTGGGCATGGTCAATTGCTTTTTTATACAGGACACTGATGGCTTTACGCTGGTGGACACTGGCTATGCCGGAAGCAGCGACAAAATTTTCGATGCCGTGCGTGCAATCGGCAAAAGGCCCGACAGCATCCAGCGCATCATCCTCACCCACAGCCATCCTGACCATGCAGGGTCTGCATCCAGCATTCAGCAGGCGCTTGAAATTCCAGTGTGGGCGCATCAGGAAGATGCTGAACTGCTGCGGGCCGGGGTAGGCGGCAGGGCTAAGAATCTCGCCCCAGGCATTGCCAACTGGATCATTTATCAGCTCTACATCAAAAACACCCCCAACAAGGTGGAACCTGTGGAAGTTGAACGCACGCTGAAAGATGGCGAAGTGCTGCCGATTGCCGGCGGGCTGCGAGTCATTCACTCACCCGGGCACAGCCAGGGGCATATTGCTCTTTTGCTGGAAAAAGAAAGCATGCTGATTGCAGGGGACATTTGCGCCCACGCGGCAGGGCTGGGATACAGCGTTGTAAATGAAAACATAGGGGTGGCGCGCCAGAGCCTGCTGAAAGTGGCCGGCTACCCTTTTGAGGGCGCAGTTTTCGGCCATGGAAAACCCCTGAAATCGGGGGCCAGCAAGGCCATCCAAGCCAAGTTCAGCAAGCCGCTTTAACTCAGGCGGGCTTATCTTTGCCGCCCGATAATTTATACATTGTGCCTTGCCCCTTGCCATGCAGGGCGTGGGCAATTTTCTGCGGATGTGGCGTAATTGGTAGCCGTGCAAGACTTAGGATCTTGTGCCGAGAGGCGTGGGGGTTCGAGTCCCTTCATCCGCACGCGGGGGATAAGCACCGTGCCAAAAATCAGGTTCCAGCTTTTCCTTGAAATTGGAGAACCGAGCATAGGGCAGCAACCCCTCTTTCTGGAGCCGGCCAATTACAATTCCAGGGCTGATGGACTCATGCGCTAAAGAAATTCCTTGAGACGCTGAATCTCGGCTCCCGCTTTAAGGGCATTCTTCTGGCGGACAAGGAACAAGCGATACTGCTGTTCCAATGCCAGCCAATAGGAAGCTGGCAGACCCGTTACCTTTTCGAGTTGGATGGCAGTGTCTTCAATTATCTCGGTTTTGGCATTTATGATTTCGCTTATGGTTTTCTCTGGTCGATTTAACTTGACAGCCAGTTCCTTCTGCGACATGCAGCACTCAGTCAGCCATTCTGCAATGATATCGCCTGGCGGGTAAACGATGCCGAATTCTTCGGGCTTTTCATAAAACATAATTTTGGCGGGGCTTGGCTTGCTAATGGTAATCTGTTACTTCAAGTATCAGGATTGTGTTTGTCTCTGGATGATATTCAAATTTTGATCAACCCCAGGGGTTAACCGTTTTCAGCCTTCCAGTTCCAGTTCCCTGATGACAACATCGTTATCATCCAGCTGGGGGAGGCTGAGCATCCGCTGAAGTACACGGACCAGAGTAACAACATCGCGCTGGCAATACTCGACAATTCGGCGAAGCTGATTGTCATAATAGGCCTTGGCTACCTCGGCACCAGCAATGTCACTTTTAGGGGACGGGATGTCAAATACGGTAGCCAGCAAATCGAGCGACATGTTGTGGCGGTAATCGCCCAGCCGCCAAAGGTCCATTGTGTCTATAAGCCAATGGTTGTCCCAGGTCTTGTTTCCCACAATGCTCAGCAGCACCGGTGCCTCTATGCCATGCATCATCAGCCGCCTGACCAAGAAAGGATAGTCGAAGCCAAAACCATTGTGCGCACATAGAAAAAATCGGTCGCAATCATTGAATCGGGAGTTCAGCATCTCAGCGAACTCATTCAGCAGCCGAGCTTCATCATGGCCTGCAAAACTTTTGATAATAAGTTTGCCATCGCGCAGGGTGCCGACAGAAATGCAGACCACCTTTCCGAACTCGGCCCACAGGCCCCCCTGCATCTCGTAGGTATCCACAGGGTTCAGCTCACTCCACTTCTGGGTGCTGATGCGTGCCCATTGCTGCTGATGGCGCAGGGGCAGGCCAGCCATATCCCGATGCAGGGGCACCGTTTCAATATCCAGGAAAAGAATGCAATCGATGGCTGGGCGCAGCTTATCCAGAATGTTGAGTTTCTTGGCCATTGGCTATAGGGCAAAAATAAGCCGACCAATTCGCCTGAGGCCGGAAATAATGCCGGTGCGACACCTTTTGGCGCAAATCCCATCAGCTGCCCTGCCCTGCCAGCCCAATACCTTTGCACCCTCCCCGCCCTGTAATCTGCACCTCGCCCTTCACCATCCTATTTTTCCCAAAGAGCTAAACCATGCCTAAACCAGCCCTCGCCCGCGGAATGCGAGATTTTTTGCCCGATGAGGCCGCCAATCGGCACTGGATGTTCAGCACACTTGCACAAGTATTCGAGCAGTATGGATTTGCGCGGCTGGAAACACCCGCAATCGAAAACCTGGAAGTGCTGACAGAAAAATATGGCGAGGAGGGCGACCGCCTGCTGTTTAAAATCCTGGAAAACGGCGAGTATCTGAAGGACGTGGATGAGGCCGACCTGCTGGCGAAGAACCACTCAGCAATAGGCAAAAAAATCACTACCAAAGGCCTGAGATATGATCTGACTGTGCCGCTGGCCCGATATGTGGCTATGCACCGCAGTAGCCTGCCCTCGCCTTTCAAGCGATTTCAGATTGACAAAGTATGGCGCGCCGACCGCCCGCAGAAAGGCCGGTATCGGGAGTTTTACCAATGCGATGCAGATGTGCTGGGCACCACCAGCCTGCTGAGCGATGCCGAACTGGTGCTGCTGCTGGATGCAGGATTCACTGCCCTGGGCATTGATGGCACGGTGATAAAAATAAACAACCGAAAAATTCTGGCAGGCCTGGCTGAAGCATTTGGCTTCGCCGACCGCCTGATTGCTTTTACTGTTGCACTGGACAAGCTCGACAAAATAGGTGAGCACGGGGTGGTGGCTGAACTGGGCAACCGAGGATTTGCTGAAAGCGAAATCAGAAATGTGCAGGAGGTGCTGCGCCACAGCGGCGACAACGACAGCAAACTCGATAAAATGCGGATTTATAACAGCCCCCTGCTGCACAAGGGAATTGAAGAACTGCGGGAAGTGCTGGGCTATTGCACAGGTGCCCTCAACTCTGCAAAAGTGGAGGTTGATTTTACACTTGCCAGGGGACTGGATTATTACACAGGCACCATCTATGAAGCGATGAAACCCGAGAGCGGCCTCGGCAGCATTGCCAGCGGAGGCCGATATGACAACCTGACTGTAACTTTCGGCCTCCCCGACATGCCCGGCGTAGGCATATCATTCGGTGCCGAGCGGCTGTATGACATCTTGAAAGCCGAAGGCCGATTTGAAAATGCCTCCATGCACATTTCACCCGAGGTGATGGGTGTCAATTTCGGTCCTAAAGAAGTAACCTATGCCCTCAGCATTCTGCAGAAACTCAGGGGGGCGGGCATCAGGGCCGACCTTTATCCGCAGGCGCACAAGCTGGGCAGGCAATTGCAATACGCTGAAAAACGCGGCATCACCTTCGCCATGATTGCCGGCTATGAGGAAAAAGACCTGGGAATGGTGAAACTGAAAAATCTGAAAACGGGTGAGCAGCTGACACTTTCAGCTGAAGAATTGGAAAGCCACCTGAAAAACCATCGGCTGGCATGAGCACTGGGCTGGTACTTGGCAATGGCGACCTGACGCTGAAAGAATTATTCCAGTGGATTGAAGCTGGGCAACCCCCCGCCAGCCTGAGCCCTGATGGGGCAGGCAGAATTGAATATTGCCGCGCATATCTGGAAAACAGGCTCGCCACCCGGGACGAGGCGCTGTATGGAATCAACACGGGCTTTGGCAGCCTTTGCAAAGTGCGCATTGCCCCTGATGACCTCAGCACGCTGCAGCACAATCTGCTGCGCAGCCATGCCTGCGGGCTCGGGCACGGGGTGCCCGCGCCGATCGTCCGGCTGATGATGGTGCTCAAGGTCCACGCCCTGGCCGCTGGGCACAGCGGCATCAGGCAGCAAACAGTCCAACGGCTGATGACTTTTATCCACAGCGGATTGCTGCCCGTGGTACCCCAATGGGGAAGCCTGGGTGCCTCAGGCGACCTGGCACCATTGGCCCACTTGTGCCTGCCGCTGATAGGCGAGGGAGAAGTGCAGGACGCGGACGGATATCAGCTGGCACCCAGGGAAGTGATGGCGATAGTGGGAAGGCCGCTTGAACTTGGCGCAAAAGAGGGGCTTGCCCTGCTCAATGGCACCCAGCTGATGGCCGCCTATGGCGTGTGGTGCGCCCATCAGGCCGAAAAACTCTGCAGGGTTGCCCATCTGGTGGCAGCACTCACCACCGATGCCTGGCATGGACGCACTGACGCATTCCACCCTGCCATCCATCACATCAGGGGGCAGCACGGCCAGATTACCTCAGCCGGATGGATGCGGCAAATCCTCAGTGGCAGCCCCGTGTCAGCCGCCCCAAAAACTCAGGTGCAGGACCCCTACGCCATCCGATGCATCCCCCAGGTGCACGGGGCAGTGATGGATGCCCTGAGCTATGCCAGCAAAATAATCGAAAGGGAGTGCAATGCCGTTACAGATAACCCCCTGATTTTTCCCCATGAAGACTTGATTGTTTCGGGCGGAAACTTTCACGGCGAACCGATAGCTCTTGCACTCGACCATCTGTGCCTGGCCCTGCATGAACTCGGCAGCATAAGTGAGCGGAGGACATTCAACCTGCTCAGCGGCACGCGGGGGCTTCCCGATTTCCTCAGCCCTCAGCCTGGCCTCAACAGCGGCCTGATGATACCCCAGTACTCTGCCGCTGCACTCCTCAGCCGAAACCGTCTGCTGACTGCCCCAGCCAGTGCCGACAGCATCACCAGCAGCAACGGGCAGGAGGACCATGTCAGCATGGGTGCCCATGCTGCCGTCAAATGCGCCGAAGTAATCGAAAATCTGTGGAGCATTCTCGGCATCGAGTGGCTTTCGGCGGCCCAGGCAATCAGCATCCGCGGCGAGCAGACCTCCCCTTTGCTGCAGCAGCTGCTCAGCAATTATCATGAACTGGTGCCCCCCATGAATCATGACCGGTATCTGAAACCCGACATGGAGGGAGCCGCTGGTTTCCTGAGGGCGCTGGAATTGGAAGAAGATCCGCTGAGGCAATTGAACCCGTAGGCTGCATCTTCGCAGTTATGGAGCCATTTGAAGTTGTACGCGCCAAATCGCCTGAAGACCTGCAGGCCTGTTTTGACATTCGCCGAAGGGTGTTTGTAGTCGAGCAAAAAGTGAGTGCTGACGAAGAATATGATGAATATGATAAATCAGCCAGCCATTACCTGTGCAGGGCTTTCAGGCAGGCAGTAGGCACGGCCCGCTGGCGGCCGACAGGGCACGGCGTAAAACTCGAGCGGTTTGCGGTACTGAAAGAATGGCGCGGGCGGGGAGTAGGCCAGGCACTGCTCAATCGCGTGCTGATTGATGTAGGAAAAGAGCAGCCCGAGGCATTGATTTACCTGCATGCCCAAATAGCTGCCCAGCGATTTTATGAACTCGCCGGCTTCAAAGCTGAAGGCGAACGGTTTGAGGAAGCCAACATAGGGCATTATCGAATGACCTATCGTCCGCTGGGCAGAACCCGATAGGCCCCAAACCATGCTGAGTGCTGCGCCCCTGCTTCGCCTGGCCCTGCTGATGGCCCTCGGCACATGGCTGGCCTGGTGCGATAGGCTCAGCCTGCCCGCCACACTGCTCACCCTCAGCATTTTGGCGGCATTCGGCGGACTGGCATGGAGCCTGACGCGAGATTATCGCCCCATTGCACTTCACCTGCTGTGGATTTTATTCGGCTACGGCTGGGCCATCGCCGACATGCCCATTGCGGACGCTGGCAAAATTGCAAACTCTGCCATCCAAATCACCTCGGCCTGGGCACCAGCAAAGTCTGGGGGCTTCCAAAAGGCTGAAATCAAAAGGATTGGCGCCGGGGAAATTCGGGCCATACTCTATGTAAGGGCAGATGCCCCCGATGCACTGCCCCTGTATGGCGACCTGGTGCAGCTGAGCACCGTACTCAGCCCAATCGAAGGCCAGGTGCTGCCCTGGGAATTTGACTATCCCCGATACATGGCTTTTCGGGGAATCACTCATCAAGCCTTCTGCAGCCCCGATGACTTGCGGGTTTACGGTAATGATGCCAACCCGTTGTGGACTTGGGCCTATGCGGCACGGCGATGGAGCCTGAGGCAAATTGAAAGGCTCAACTTATCCGGCCATCAAACCGCCCTGCTCAGCGGGCTGCTGATTGGCGAGAAATTGGGAATGGACGCGGGGGACTATGCTGCATTTCGCGATACGGGCACCCTGCACATCCTCTCAGTCTCAGGCCTGCATGTCGGGCTGATGTATGGCTTGGTGATGTGGGTGCTGGCCCCAATCGGCAACCTCGGCTGGCGCCGATTTGTCAGGCTCAGCCTCGGGCTCATCATTCTCTGGGCATATGCTTATCTGTGCGGGCTTAACCCTGCCGTGGTTCGCGCCGCGATGATGCTGAGTGCCTATCACATCGGGATAGCCAGCGGCAGGGTGCACAGCGCCTGGAATGCCCTCGGCCTTGCGGCCATTCTGGCTTTGCTTTGGCAGCCTGCGGTACTTTTTCAAATAGGTTTCGGGCTGAGTTTTCTGGCAGTTGCCGGCCTGATGGGCATTGCCCCCAGGCTCGAAAAACTTTGGTCCCCCAAAATCAAAATACTCAAATGGACATGGAGCCTTACCTGTGTGTCCCTGGCGGCGCAGTTAGCTACGCTGCCCCTCACGCTGCTCTATTTTCACCAATTTCCAATCGTATTCCTGCTGGGCAATCTGCTGCTGATTCCCATTGCTGCCCTGGCCATGTACGCTGGCACCGCTGCCATTGCACTCAGTTGGCTTGGCCCCATAAAGCTCATCCTTGCATACTTTACGGGTGCCATGCTCAGCATATGCCTGTGGCTGGTGAACTGGGTGGCAGGGCTGGTGCCGCCCTACAATGGGATTTACATCACCCCTGTCGAGGCTGCACTGCTGGCGCTGCTGCTCACCACCCTCGGCTTCCTTCTCCATCGCCTCAGCACTCGCAGGCTTCGGTTTGCCTTGGCGTGCGGGCTTATCTTTAGTCTTCTGCTGACAGTGCGCGAGTGGGACACACTCCGAGGGCGGGACACCATCGTCATCAAGGGAAAATCTAAGCCGGTTTATATCAGCCGAATTGGGCAGGCATTGACTGTGAGAGGCGATGCCCTCCCCTCCCCTTCTTCCCACTTTCTCCGTGCCCAGCGCATCAACTCCATCCGAATTGAACAATGAACCTGATCACCATATCTCAAAATGGCCCTGTTGCCAGTGTAACCCTCAATCGCCCCGAGAAACGCAATGCCCTCAACGATGCCATGGTAGGGGAACTGCAAACGGCCTATGACCAGCTGGGCGGAGATGACAGTGTCCGCGTCATCATCCTCAAAGCTGCAGGGGCCGTCTTCAGTGCTGGTGCCGACCTCGCCTATCTGCAGAAACTCCAGAGCAATACCTACGCAGAAAACCTGGCCGACAGCCAAAGCCTGATGCGCTTGTTTGAGAGCCTCTATCGGCACCCCAAACTGCTCATCAGCCAGGTTGAGGGCCACGCCATTGCAGGGGGCTGCGGCCTGGCAACGGTGATGGACTTATGCTATGCTGTGCCCGAGGCCCAGTTCGGCTATACCGAAGTAAAAATAGGATTCATCCCTGCGATTGTAATGTTCTTTCTGCTGAGGAAAATAGGCGAAACGGCAGCCCGCCGCCTGTTGCTGACAGGTGACCTGATATCGGCAGAAGAAGCGGCCCGCATAGGCTTGATTACAGGGGTGATGGATGCCGCCACCATCGCCCTTGAAATTGATGCAATGGCCATGAAGCTATCCCGAGAAACCAGCCCCCAGAGCATCGCCCGCTGCCGCACCATGATTGCTGAGATTCAAAGCCTCCCTGCCAGCCAGGCCCTGCAATACGCAGCTGAGCAAAATGCCCAGGCACGCGGCGGAGCAGATTGTAAGCGAGGGATAGCAGCTTTCCTCAGCCGAGAAAAACTCGACTGGAGCAAAGCATAAAAGGCAAGGAGGGCGAACGGTCAGCCGTTCAAATTCGGCAGGCCATCGGGGGCAGGCATGTTCATCCCCACGGGTGGCTCACGCTTCATTATG